>JAOZMA010000010.1:0-5686 GCA_029934555.1 Acidimicrobiia bacterium
CTCACACGAGGACTGCCAACCGATCGGTGCTGCCGTCAAACTTGCCGGTCTTCGAGGAATTCACTCTCGATCAGCAGCGACACCTGACGGATCCGGTCGTGAATTGGCGTGGTTCCCCGCGAGGTCATCATCGAAGGCACGGCGGGTCGCACCGGACAGGCCGTTCAGTGAGTGGCGGTACCCAGAAGCGAGTGGGTGACTCCCGAGATCGTTTGTGTCTAGAACCACACTATTTGTGGTCGTAAGCACAAACGACGGGTCAGGGGGGAGCTTCGGCTATCCCTTGTGCTTAGAACCACCCTGGATGTGGTCGTAGACACAAACGACGGATCAGAGGCGCTCGCGAAGCCAGGCGATGTCGGCGGCTTGGTCCTCTGCGCCGCCCGGGGTCTCGACGACGACCGGTGCGTTCGCATCCCGGATCGACCCGAGGATCAGCTCTTCAGGCATCTCACCCTTCCCGAAGTTGGCGTGCCGATCCCTGTGGCTCCCGAACGGGTCGCGCGAATCGTTGGCGTGTACGAGGGCGATCCCACCGGTGTACTGCGTGATCCGTTCGACCGCCGTCTCCAGATCGGCTCCGGCCGCCCAGGTGTGGCACGTGTCGAGACACACGCCGACGTTGAAGTCGCCGATCGCTGCCCACAGCGGTCCGTAGTTGTCGAGGTCCTGCATCACTGTGTTTCCCTTGCCTGCCGTGTTCTCGACCAGGACCGGCACCGTGACGTCGAACGAGTCGAGCGCCTTGAACCAACGCTCGAACCCGACGTCGACGTCCTCGTCTGCACCGACGCTTCCGCCGTGAACGATGACGCCCTTCGCTCCGATCAGAGCGGAGGCTTCGACCGTCTGGGCGAGCATCTTGCGCGACGGGATCCGTACCCGGTTGTTCGGCGAGGCGAGATTCACGAGATAGGGAGCGTGAACGTAAATGTCGATGGCCGCTTCGCGGAGCTGCTCGGCGTCGGCTCTCGGAACCGGCTTCTTCCATGCCTGCGGGTTGGAGACGAAGATCTGGACGACGTCGGCGTCCCTGACCGCTGCCTCCCCTATCGGGTCTGCCGCCGGAACATGGGCTCCGATCTTGAGATCAGTCATCTTGCATCTCCTCTTCCGTTGCGAGCCGATGCGCTTGCTCGAGTGCGATGCCGGCATGGATCGTGACTTCCCCGATGGGCTTCTCCCAGCCCGTGGCGTCGATCTGCAGACGGTTGCCGTCCCACGATGCACCCCATGGTTCAGAGGGAAGTCCCTCCGGATCGATGAAGTCGATCACGAGGACGTCATACGGGGACCCGCCGTCCGGATCCCTCTCCGCTGCGCAGTAGACGCCGTTGATGGCATTCCAGGACACGAAGACCGGCTCGTCACCGGGTGCTCCGACATCGATGACCATCCCGTCCTCTCGAATCATGAGGACCGGCGTGCGTCGGATCAGCGAGGTCACGGCGTACCCGAAGAGACCGACACCGCCGACGAGCATGAACGCTCCCCACACGTAGTCGGACCGTCTCTGGTTCCGTCCTTTGGAGGTGATCTCGTCGTTGTAGGTGTCAGGGGGTGTCGATACCCAGTGGCCCCACATGACGTCGACGGCCCCGACCATCAAGAACAGGCCGACGAGTCCGAACAGGAACAGTCGGATGGGTGATCGATCGACTCGGAGCAGATTCACTTTTCTACCCCCAGGTCTCGTGGAGTGATGAGCGCCAAGTATGGGATTCCCGCCGCCGCAACTTTGGCCGCCGCAACTCCGCTGCTTCGATCAACGAGCGTGATCACCTGGGCGATCCTGACTCCAGCATCGGAGAGCGCATCGATCGCTTCGAACATGGCCGAACCGGTGGTCGTCGTGTCCTCGAGAACGGCGACGATGTCATCCGGCCCAACAGGGCCGACGAGGCGTCCGCCCATGCCGTGCCCCTTTGCTTCCTTCCTGACCGAGAACGCGCGCAGCGGCCGACCGGCCGATGCTCCCGCCATCGCTGCGGCCACGGCGATCGGATCGGCGCCCATCGTCAGACCGCCGACCGCTACGACTTCCGGGGTGAGAACGTCGAGGACCGCCTCCCCCACCGCGATCGCTCCCTCTCCATCGAACGTCGTTTGGCGTGCGTCGATGTACCAGTCGGAGACGGCGCCGGAACGCAGTGTGAACGGCCCGTCGGTCCGAACGGCGTGGGCTTTGAGGTGTTCGACGAGCCGTTGTTTGGATGCTGATTCGGGGTTCAAAGAAATTCCTACAAATCGCTCAAGGAATACTGATCGGTGGTCGATACGTTAATCAGACAGGATGCCTTCCTACCTCCCGTCTAAGCCCGAACCGGGGACCGCCGCAAGGCGGTCTTTGGTTCGTCTGGGGTCAACTGCCCCCTGCACCGCACTCCGGGGGCTCCGACTGACCGACTCCAACCGCTTGAGCAGCGTCCTATCGTCCAGTTGATGGAACTCATCTTCATTCGTCATGGACAGCCGGCGTGGAGTGTCGAAGGGCTGACGCAGCCCAACCCATTCCTCACAGGGATCGGCCGGGAACAATCAGAGCTCGGTGCGCAACGGATCTTCGATGGCGATCATCCGCTGACAGAACTCGTTGTATCACCCGCTCTTCGATCACAACAGACGGCAGAGCCGATCGCCCGACTCACTGGTCTGCCGATCGAAACCGTCGACGATCTCGTCGAGATCAAGATGCCCGACTGGACCGGCAAACTCGAAGAGACGGTACGAAGCATCTTTCGTGACGCCCAGCATCGGTCCCCGGAGGAGTGGTGGGACGGACTCGAAGGAGGAGAGTCATTTCGCGATTTCCACGACCGGGTTACGAATGCTCTTCTCGGCGTTCTCGCAGGGCGAGGTGTGCGCCCGGACCCGGACCGCGAGCACCTCTGGCTCGTCGACGATCCCGATCAGCGGATCGCCATCGTGGCCCACGGCGGAACGAACGCCGTCGCGATCGGATTCCTGCTTGGAGCAGCTCCGACACCGTGGGAGTGGGAGCGATTCATCCTCTATCACGCATCGTTCGCGAGGCTCCGTGCGGTCCCCCTCGGTGGGGAGCACGTCTGGTCTCTCCGCACGTTCAACGACAGGGAGCATCTGCCTCTCGATCTCCGAACCCGCTGAGCGGGTCAAGCACCCCTATTTGCCGTAGCGGCGGGTTCTCCTGGTGAAGTCGCGCAGCGCCCGGAGGAAATCGACGTAGCGAAACGCCGGCCAGTAGACGTCGACGAAGGCGTACTCGGCATAGGCGGACTGCCACAACAGGAACCCGGAGAGCCTCGCCTCACCCGAAGTCCGGATGACGAGGTCTGGATCCGGGAGCCCGGCTGTGTAGAGGTTTGAAGCGATTCCGTCGGCATCGATGCGATCCGCCAGATTGTCAGTGCCTTCGGCAGCGAGCTTCGCCACGAGATCTTTCACTGCATCAACGATCTCCTGTCGCCCTCCGTAGGCAAGGGCGATCGTCACCCTTCGATCACCGCTCGGCATGCGCTCCTCGAGTCGTTTCGCCGCCTCCTGGAGATCGGCGGGCAGGCGGTCCAGGCTCCCGATGAACCGCACTTCCACATCGTGCTCGGTCGAAGCGCTCGGGATCTCTTCGAACAGCTCCATCAGAACCTCGTAGTACGGCAGGAGCTCCTCGTCCGGCCGTTCGAGATTCTCTTTCGACAACAGCCAACAGGTCACGGCCGGGATACCGAGCTCGTTAGACCAATTGAGGAACTCGACGAACTTCGCCATCCCGACGCGATATGACGCCTGATAGTCGGGGAGTCCCTCACTCCTGGCGTAGCGACGATGCCCGTCGTGGATGACGCCGATGTGGCGCGGAAGACGGTCCCTGTCGAGCGTGGCAAGCAGCCGGTCTTCGTAGAACCGATAGAGCGGTCGAATGGCTGCTTCGCGATATCCCATGCGGGTCTCATGGTAGGGGCGGACGGCGGGTGCACACTGCGGTCGCGACCGTGGCAACATAGAACGCGTTTGGGGGAGAGAGGAGGCCACCACCGTGGCCATGACCGAAGAACACAAGGCGGCGCTTGCTCAGGGTCGTCGCGAGTCGAAGGCGATCAAGAGATATCTCGAGGCGATCTCCGTTCCGAAACGACGGGGACGTCCCGTGACGCCGGAGACACTCGAGATGAAGATCGAGGTACTCGACGAGAAGGTGCGCTCCGAGAGGGACCCGCTCTCCCGCGTTGATCTGATCCAAGCACGGCTCGACGCCCAGACCGCACTCGAACAGATGACCGCCGTGGTCGACATGGACATCCTCGAACCCGGGTTCATCGAGCACGTGGCGTCCTACTCGAAACGGAAGGGCATCAGCTGGGCAGCGTGGCGCGAAGCCGGTGTCCCTGCGAGCGTCCTGGCAGCTGCCGGAGTGAAACGAACCAGGAGGGGCTGATCGTCCTCATCGGTTGTGCCTCCAGCCACCTCCACGGTGGCCCCAAGCACAAGCGACGCAATCGGGGCTTGTGTTCGTTCAGTCCGTCGGTACTCTTCTCCTCATGAACCTCCCACTTCCTCGCTGGACGCTCGGGAAGATGCAGAATCCTGTACGCGGGTTCCTCCACGGGACTGCGGCCATCGCAGGCATCGTCGGAACCGTCTTCCTCCTGTTCCATGCTCCGAACTGGCCAAGCCGGATCGCCGTTTTCGTATTCGGCCTCGCCGTGGTCGCCCTCTACTCAACGAGTTCGCTCTATCACGCGATCCCGTGGCGGGAACGGGCGAAGAAACGTATGCAACGTATGGATCACTCCATGATCTACGTGCTCATCGCAGGAACCTACACGCCGATCGCAGCGATCGTTCTCGATACACCGTGGCAGTGGATCGTGCTGGCGATGGTTTGGAGCATCACGATCGCGGGCGTCGTCCAGAAGGGGCTCTTCCCGAAGGTTCCCGGATGGATCTCCGTCATGATGTCGACGATCCTCGGATGGATCGGTCTCTTCTTCTTCTGGCCGATGATCCAACGTCTCGGATGGCTTCCTGTCGGATTCGTCCTCGCTGGGGGTGTCCTCTATACGATCGGCATGGTGTTCCTCGTCACCAACCGGCCTCGTCTCTGGCCCCGCGTTTTCTCGTACCACGAGGTCTTCCACATCATGACCGTGTTCGCTACATCACTACATTTCCTCGTGATCTGGCGGTACGTAATCCCACTCGCCGCCGCGTAGCCCCGACCAGAGAGATGCCATGCCTAACTTGAATCGTCGAAGCTCCGCCGTCTCCGAAACCCCTGCCGCTGATCCGGAAGAGGCCCTTGCCCACTTCTCGGCAATGCTGCGCTTCGAAGCCGACTGTTGGGACGTCCACGACGCCATGACGAACGGCCCACAGGATTTCGTCCTCATCGACGTACGGGGACCCTCCGTCTTCGAGAAGGAGCACATCCCGGGAGCCGTCAATCTCCCGTATGGCCGGATGGTGGAGCGGAACCTGGCCGAGTACCCGGACGACACGCTGTTCGTGATCTACTGCGCAGGCCCTCACTGCAACGCGACGGAGAAGGCGGCCGTGCGCCTGGCGAAGCTGGGGCGCCCGTTCAAGAAGATGATCGGCGGCGTCGAGGGCTGGCGCGACGAGGGCTTCGACATCGTCACCACCTGAATCAAGGCGTCTTGCGTCCGTACGAACCGGATATGAGCTGTGCGGACGCCAGAGTCCTTCAGGT
>JAOZMA010000010.1:5786-18599 GCA_029934555.1 Acidimicrobiia bacterium
GTAGGACGATCCTGATCGTGCGTATCGACGAATCGGCTAGTACCGCTCGGGGAGAGTCGGACCGGGGACGCGGATCAGTAGAAGCCGACCGTCCTCGTACCCACCGTTGTGAAATCCGTACTCCTCGCCTGCGGAGATGTGGATCGTGTCGCCGGGGCCCGCCCTGAAGGTCTGGCCGGCGACACGGAACTCCAGGTCTCCCGTCACCACGACGTACATACGGTGCGTCTTCTCCGAGACCCTACTGTCTCGCTCTGCCCCCATCGGGACCAAGATCTCGGCGACCGAGCCGAGCGAGAATACGGCCGGAGAGAGCTCCCTCACGGTGAAATCGCCGAACTCGAACGGAGCGGCGTCTTTGTATCGCTTGAGTTCCATGGTCCGATAGTACGACATTGACGTCGTCCAGAATCCGATTTGGCACTCGCGCGTTGCGTTTTCTGTCACACCCTCCGGATACGGTGTCCCCATGATCGAATTGACCCCCACACCCAGCATGACGGACGAACAGGTCGAAGCATGGTTCGCAGCAGCCGGACTGAACGTCACGGTCGTCGAGCACTGTCCGTCGAAGGAATGCTCATCCTGCACCGGGGCTTCCACCCCGATAGCGGCATGAACGCATCATAGCATCACCATATCTGATGCTATGATGCGCCCATGAGAACAACGGTGACCCTGGACCCGGACGTAGCCGAGAGATTGAGCCAACTCATGAAGGAACGTAACCTCACTTTCAAGGAAGCCGTCAACTCAACACTCCGCAGAGGGTTGGGAACCGAAGTCAAGGCTCGCCCCTACAAGGCGCCGTCCTATCACATGGGGCTGAAGCCCGGCATCGACGGTGACCGGATCACCCACGTCATGGACGAAATTGCCGACGAGGAATTCGTTCGCAAGATGAGAGGTGATCAATGATCATCCCGGACGTCAACCTGCTCGTGTACGCCACCGACAACGTCAACGTGCACCGTCTGGCGGCTGAGCGGTGGATCGAAGAGATCTTGTCCGGTCCCGAGACGGTTGGTTTCCCGTGGCACTCGTTGACCGGTTTCATCCGACTCTCCACGAATCCCCGAGTGTTCGACGTTCCGCTGGCGGTCGATACATCGCTCAGCATCGTCGACGACTGGCTCGCTCAGCCGAACGTCACGGTCGTCCACCCGACACACCGACACGCCGCAGTCCTGCGAGACCTCCTATCGCCGATCGGCGTCGGCGGTGACCTTGTTCCGGATGCCCACCTCGCAGCCCTCGCCATCGAACACGGAGCGACGCTCCACTCGGCCGACAACGACTTTGGACGTTTCCCCGCGTTGCGGTGGTACAACCCTCTCGCGTAGCGTCGTCGCCCCGCTTCGCTTCCCTCGAATTGCCCCGGGCTGCTGGCCTATGGGAGAAGGGTGCGGAGTTCGTTGATCTGCTCGGCCACCGATACGAACGAGCCTCCTCGCGGGGACTGTCTCGCTTCGACAGAGCCCTTCGGATCAAGAAGGTCGAGATCCTCGGGGACCAAGAGCGGATGGGCCTCTTCCAATTCCTCCGCGGTAACAGTCGTGAAATCCCGGTCTTCGGCCTTCAGCCTCGCGACGAGGCCGCCGACCGAGTGGTGGGCGTCGCGGAACGGCACACCTCGGGCAACGAGAACTTCAGCAAGGTCGAGAGCGACGACCCACGATGACGGTGCCGGCGGATCGAATTCCGCGGTCTCGATCATCCCCGTCAGGGCCGCGAGCGCTGTGGTCAGCACATCGTCGGCGTGGAACACGGCCCGTTTGTCCTCCTGAAGATCCCGGTTGTATGACAGGGGCAGCCCCTTCTGGAGAGCGAGGAGCCCCGTCAAATCCCCGATCACAGTTGCAGCTTTGCCCCGGGCGAGTTCGGCGATGTCGGGATTCTTCTTGTGGGGTAGGGCCGACGACCCGGTCGTGTAGGCGTCGTCGTACTCGGCCCATGCGTACTCCTCCGTCGCCCAGAGCGCGAGTTCTTCAGAGAGACGCGACAGGTGAACCATCGTTTGAGCAGTAACGAACACGTACTCCGAAGCGAAGTCTCGCGACGACACTGCATCGAGCGAGTTCCCGAACGTGGCATGGAATCCCAGACTCTCGGCGACACGGTCTGGACGCAGCGGCAGAGCGCTTCCTGCCGACGCTCCTGCGCCGAGAGGAGAGATGTCGATGCGTTCTCTCGCATCGACGAAGCGGTCGGCATCTCTCACCAACATCCACGCGTATGCGAGGAGGTGGTGAGCGAACGGGATCGCCTGGGCCTGCTGGAGATGTGTGTACGAAGCCACGATCGTGTCGCCGGCATCCTCGGCCTGGTCGACAAGCACTCGTGCAAGGTGCTGGATCTGCTCGACCCGATGATCGACAGCGCGTCGCAGATAGAGCCGAAGATCGAGGGCGATCTGATCGTTACGGGAACGCCCGGTGTGGAGACGTCCGGCGTCATCACCGATCAATTCTCCGAGACGGCGTTCGACGGCGGTGTGGATGTCCTCGTCGGTATCTCGGAACTCGAAACGCCCGGCGTGCGCCTCGTCGAGAACGTGTTCGAGTCCGTCCCTGATCCGAGCCACGGCTTCCACCTCGAGCAGGCCGACCTCGCCAAGCATGTCGACGTGGGCGAGTGATCCCGTGACGTCGTCAACGAGCAGGCGCCGATCGGAGTCGTCCGTCGTGAACCGCCACAACGTTTCGTCGGGACCAGAGGCGAACCGACCGCTCCACAAAGTCATTTGGCGCTTCCGGCGGTAGTCGGTGCTCGGTACTCGGTACTCGGTAGTCCGTAGTCCGTAGTCCGTAGTCCGGCCGCCTTGAAGGCACCCCCCTGCTCGTCGCGGGCTCCTCGCGTCCTTCCGCCCTCCGGTCGAGGGGACAGGACCAAGCCCCCAAACTGGCGACTGGCGACTGGGGACTGGCGACTTCTCTTCATTCCCCTTCTCCCATTCGCTTCTCTGCGAAGGTTCTCAGTCTGAGGCTCTGGAGACGGATGAAGCCGTCGGCGTCGGATTGGTCGTAGACCTCGTCGGCCTCGAAGGTCACCGTCGCCTCGTCGTAAAGATCGTGACTCGTCGACCGACGTCCTTCGATCACGACCTGTCCTTTGTAGAGTCGCAGCCTGGCCTCGCCGTTGACCCGGGTTTGCACGTCGTCCATGAACGCCTGGAGCGCTTCTCTCTCGGGTGAGTACCAGAATCCGTTGTAGACCATCTCCGCGTAGCGGTTCGAGAGTTCGTCGCGCAGGTGTGTCACCTCGCGGTCGAGTGTCAATGACTCGACGGCACGGTGAGCGTGATAGAGCACCGTTCCTCCGGGCGTTTCGTAGACGCCGCGACTCTTCATCCCGACGAATCGATTCTCGACGATGTCAACACGACCAACGCCGTGCCGGCCACCGATCTCGTTCAACAACGTCAACAACGCAACCGGATCCAACTCGACGCCGTTCACCGATACCGGGTTCCCTGATCGGAATCCGACCGTGATGACCTCGGGCACATCGGGTGCGTCCTCGGGATCTGTTGTCATGCGGAACATGCCGGGCGGCGGACTCACCCACGGGTCCTCGAGCACTCCCCCCTCGTAAGAGATGTGGAGCAGATTCGCATCCATCGAGTACGGCATCTCGGGAGACGTGGGCACCGGGATGTTGAAACGCTTCGCATAGGCCTCGAGATCGGCCCTGCCTTTCATGTCCCACTCGCGCCACGGAGCGATCACCTTGATGTCCGGCTTCAAGGCGTAGGCGGACAGCTCGAACCGCACCTGATCGTTGCCCTTGCCTGTCGACCCATGAGCGATTGCGTCGGCTCCCGTCTCCTCCGCAACACGCACGAGGCCCTTCGAGATGACCGGCCGGGCCAGCGACGTCCCCATGAGGTAGTACCCCTCGTACAGGGCGCTGGCGCGCACAGCAGGGAAGACGAAGTCCTCGACGAACTCTTCTGTGAGGTCCTCCGTGATCGCCTCAAGGGCACCGGTGGCGAGCGCCTTCTCGTGTGCCTCTTCGGCCTCTTCGCCCTGACCGACGTCTGCGGTATACGTGACGACCTCGGCTCCATATTCCTCGATGATCCATCTCAGAATGATGGACGTGTCGAGGCCGCCGCTGTAGGCGAGAACGACCTTGTTGATTCCTCGTTTCACTTCAGACTCCTTCAATTTCGGCAGCCACAATCGCTGCCCCAATGGACTCATCGACCACCACGAACACCGTGTCGTCACCGGCAACGGTTCCGACCACACCCGGCATGTCGGTGGCGTCGATCTTCCCGGCCACGAGATGTGCCGCACCCGGTGGGGTGTGGAGAACGACGATCGGCGCGGCTACCACCACCGACTCGACGAATTCGTTCACGGCGATCGCGAGCGCCGATCGGGCACGTCGAGCATCGTCGGGATCCTGTATCCGGTAGCGAGCAACGTCACCATCCCGCGCCTTGAGTGCACCAACGAACTCGAGGTCGCGCGAGACCGTCGCCTGGGTGACGTCGTGACCGGCGTGAGAGAGGAGCCGGCGAAGCTGTGTCTGGCTCTCGATCGTCTCGGTCGTGACCAGTCGGGTCACGAGCCTCCGTCTCGCTTCGGTTGAGCTCACGGGACGGGCTCCTTTGTGATCATGGTCCCGATGCCTTCCGGCGTGAACACCTCGAGGAGAACGGCATGCTGGACACGGCCGTCGAGGATGTGGACGCGTTCGACTCCATCGTCGATCGCCGTCACGCATGCTTCAAGCTTTGGGAGCATCCCGGCGGAGATGCTGCCCGAGGCGAGCAGTTCCTTGATCCCGTCCTCGGTCGAGCGAGCGATGAGGGAGTCTTCTTGCCCGAACACCCGATAGAGGCCCTCGACATCGGTCAGATACACGAGCTTCTTCGCCCCGATGGCTACAGCGAGAGCGGCGGCCGCCGTGTCCGCGTTGACGTTGTAGACGTGTCCGTCTTCCCCTCTCGCAAGTGGAGCGACGACAGGAACGTACCCCTGGCCTTGAAGACTCGTCACCAAGCCGGGGTTGACCTGTGTTATCTCCCCGACGAACCCGAGTCGCTCGTCCTTTGCGCGGGCGACGAAGAGATTGCCGTCGAGACCGTTGATCCCCGCTGCGACGCAGCCGTGTGCGTTCACCAGTCGGACGATGTCGGGGTTGATCTCCCCTGCGAGTGTCGATTGGACGACACGGATCGTCTCGGCGTCGGTGACCCGGAGCCCTTCGACCCACTGAGGTTCGACGCCGCGTTGATGCATCGCTTCGCTGATCCGGGGACCTCCACCGTGAACGATGACGGGGTTGATTCCGACGTAGTGAAGCATGGCGACATCGTCGGCGAACGTGTTCCTCAGACCCTCGTCGACCATCGCCGAACCGCCATACTTGATGACCACGGTCGTGCCCCGGAACTCCTTGATGAACGGCAGCGACTCGGAAAAGATCTTGGCTCTTCCCATCGTGCGGGCAATCCTCGATTTATCCTGATTCGGTGCGGTGTGCCCCGTGGTCATGATCGCTCCGCGTTGAAACGCACGTAGTCGGGAGTCAGATCGGTCGTGAACACGCGGGCCGTCCCGGGACCGTTTCCGACGCTGATCGTCACGCCGAAATCCCCTGCCATGGCCACGCTCACAGCGTCTTCGTCGATCGGCACTCCGATGCCTCCGCGAGCAACCATCGTGCCGGCGAATGCGATCGTGATGTCATCGAAGTCGACCTCCTCGTCCACTTCGCCGAGGGCGCCGACGATCCTGCCCCAGTTCGGATCGGCACCGTAGAAGGACGAACGGACGAGGACCGAGTCCGACACCTGCCTGCCGATGTTCCGTGCCGCTGCATCATCGACGGCTCCGGTGACCGCGATCGTGACGACACGGGAAGCCCCTTCAGCGTCAGCCGCGATGTGCCGGGCCAACTGAACGGACGCGCCCGTCAGCGCTGCTGCAAGATCCTCCGGTTCGGGCGTGAAGCCGGAGGCTCCAGAAGCCAGCGCAATGACCGTGTCGTTCGTGGATGGACATCCATCTACGTTGAGAGCGTGGAAAGAGTGATCGACAGCGATCCGTAGCGCCTCGTCGAGAACGGTCGGCGTCACGACAGCGTCGGTCGTGAGGACCACCAGCATCGTGGCCATATCGGGGCGGATCATTCCTGCCCCTTTCGCCATTCCTCCGACGGTGAACCCGGCGGCTCTGACGACAACCTGTTTCGGTTCTGTATCGGTCGTCATGATCGCCCACGCGGCGGCCGTTCCGTCTGTGTCTGTGTTCCCAAGCCCCCCGATCGCATCCGCAACCCCTGCTGTCACGACTTCGGGGGCGAGGTGCGTTCCGATCATGCCGGTCGAACACACGAGGATGTCCTCCGGTGCGCACCCCAGGAGTTCGGCCGTGCGATTGGCCGTCAGCTCGGCGACGGCACGCCCTCGTTTCCCTGTTGCTGCGTTGGCACACCCTGAGTTCAGCACGACGGCCCGCGCTGTCGGCGCGACCTCGAGATGTCTTCGGGAGAGACGCACGGGCGCAGCCGCAGCCATATTGGTTGTGAAGACCGCGGCGGCCGGGACGGGGGATCGAGCAGCGACGATCGCCAGGTCGAGCGCACCTCCACCCTTGATTCCGGCAGAGACACCAACGGCCTCGAATCCCTTCGGTGCCACAACGCTCACGGCATCCATCCTTCCATCGGTAGCCCCACCGTCTCGTCGAGCCCCAGCATCAGGTTCGCCGCCTGGACGGCCTGGCCCGCTGCCCCCTTCACGAGGTTGTCTATCGCACAGATGAGGACTGCGGTGCCGGTTCTCTCGTCGAGGTTCACAGAGATCAGCGCACGGTTCGATCCGACGACCCATCGCGTCTCCGGGGACCCGTCGAGGAGAGACACGAAGGGCTCGTCCCGGTAGGCATCCTCGAGTGCTGCAACGAGATCGTCGATCGTGGTCCCGGTCGGTGTCTTCGCATAACTCGTTGTGAGGATGCCGCGCTGCATCGGTACCAGATGCGGGGTGAAGATGAGTTCGACCGGTTCGCCGGACTCCAGGTCGAGTGCACGTTCCATCTCCGGCTGGTGTCGATGCTCGAGGACCTTGTAGGCCTTCGCCGATTCGTCCACTGCGCCGAACTGGAGCCCCGCTTGTACGCCCCGACCAGCACCGGATACTCCCGACATCGAGTCGACGATGATCCCGGTCGGTTCGACGAGGCCTGCCTTGAGAAGCGGGGCAAGGGGCAGGATCGCCGACGTTGGATAGCACCCGGGAGATGCGACACGATCCGCGTCGGAGATCTCAGATCGGTGAAGCTCCGGCAAGCCGTACACCCAGCGACCCAACTCGTCCGGATATGGATGATCGGCACCGTATGCGTCGAGGTACCGCTGCGGCGTGTCAAGACGGAAATCGCTGCCGAGATCGACGACGCGTATCCCTCGTTCGAGCAGCGTCATCGCCGGACCCGAAGATGCACCATGCGGAAGGGCGAGGAATGCGAGATCGACGTCGGGGACGGACTCCGGGTCGTTAACACCGAGAATCCGCTCGCCCCCTCTCAGATGTGGGTGGACGGAACCGAGCGCTTGGCCCGATGAAGAGTGAGCTCCCAGGTACTCGACGACCAGGTCAGGGTGACCGTCGACAAGACGGATCAACTCTCCACCGGCGTAGCCGGAAGAACCAAGAATGGCGATGGAAACGGTCATGGAAGTCCTCAAGTGAGTGGAGAATATACGCATATGCGTTATCTAATGCAATGCGGATTCCTGGATGTTCGTTGAAATCGTCACGATATCCAGGAACCAGGGTTGCGGTACCACCGTACCGCGACAACACTTGCCGTACCCAACCGCAAGGAGAGAACAATGGCACTCGGTCCGATCGAGTTGCTGGTCATGGGATTCCCCGGGAATCAGTTCACCGGGGGCATCCTTCCGGAGATAGAGCGCCTCGTCGACAACGACATCATCACGCTCGTTGACATCCTCCTCATCTACAAAGATGACAATGGCGATGTTGAGATCGTCGAGGTCGACCAGGTCGATGCTGGTCAGGACGTCGCCGCGTTGAGTAGATTCCTCGACGAAAGCAACGGGTTGATCTCCGAAGAGGACATGGAAGGCTTCGCCGACGCGTTGGAGCCCGGGTCCTCTGCAGCAGCACTCGCATTCGAACACACATGGTTCAAGCCGCTGCGGGATGAACTCATCGACTCGGGCGGAATCCTCCTCGACAACATCCGGATCCCCGGACTCGTCGTTGAAGAGATTCTGGAAGCCGTCGCAGCACTCGAAGACGAATAGGGAGGAACCAACAATGCCAAGAAGAAGACGAGGACGCCCGGGTATCGCGGGAACAATGGCTCGCACCGCAGTGATCGCAGGGACCGCTACCGCCGTGAGTGGCAGCATGCGTAAGAGTTCCGCCAACAAGCAAGCGGCAGCACAGGATCAGGCAGCGGCGAACCAGGCCGCATACGAGTCTCAAGCCCAGATGAACGACATGCAGGCCCAGATGAACGACATGCAGGCCCAGCAAACCCCGGCTCCTCAACCTGCGGCCGCCGCGGCCCCTGCTGCCGACGACACGATGGCCCAACTCCAGAGGCTGGCCGACATGAAGAACTCAGGCCTCCTCACCGACGCCGAGTTCTCGGCAGCGAAGGCGAAACTGCTTAGCTGACAATCGAACGAGCGCCACGAACAGGGTCGGGAGAGACGGAGCCTTCGCTCTCGTGTCTTCCGGCCCTGGCGCTAATTTCGAAGTCACGCCAGGCTATGCGGATATGAAACTGAGGATCTTTCTCCTAGTCCTGCTCATCGCGACGCTCGTCGCTGCCGCTTTCCCCGCGCTTGCACAGACGGACACGGACGAAGGACCGGTTGTCCAAGCCGTGATGTTCTTCTCACCGACGTGCGGCCACTGCGAGCTCGTGATCAACGAACACCTGCCCGTCATCTTCGAGCAGTACGGTGGTGAACCAACGATCCTCTTCGACGACACCATTCCTCCCGAAGAAGTCGCTTTCTACAAGATGAGCAACGGGACGCTCGAGATCCTCATGGTCGACGCGAGCGTGGAGATCGGAGCGAGCATGTTCGGAGAAGACTCAGAGCGGCTCGGTGTCGACAGGCCCGGCGTCCCTCGTCTCGACATCGAAGAGATCTACCTTGTCGGTTCGGAGCAGATTCCCGCAGAACTCCCCGGAATCATCGAAGAGGGCCTTGCGAATGGTGGCATCTCGTGGCCCGATGTCCCCGGTCTTGATGCCGCCCTCGCAACGATTCCCGGGGCTTCAGATGCCAACCAGTCGAACTCAGGCGAGGCGGATACGCCCACCGATACGCTCCCGGCGGCCTCGGACGAAACGATCGGAGACAAGATCGCTCGCGACCCGCTTGGAAACGGTCTCGCGATCCTCGTCCTGGTCGGGTTGATAGCGAGCCTTGTTCTCGTACCCATTCTCGTCAGCCGCGGATCTCTCGGCGGTGGCCCCTCGTGGGTCGTTCCCGTGCTCGCCGTAATCGGCCTTGGAGTCTCGTTGTACCTGGGAAGTGTCGAAACGAGCGGCGTCGAAGCCGTCTGTGGTCCGGTGGGCGACTGCAATGCTGTTCAACAGAGTTCGTACGCCTCGATCTTCGGAATCCCGATCGGGGTTCTTGGAGCGATCGCCTACGCCGCTCTTATCGTCGGTTGGATCGTCTCGAGAGTCTCGAAGGGCCGCGTCGCCGACGTGGCTTCTGTCCTGGTCGCAGCGACAGCTTTCGGTGGAACGGCGTTCTCGATCTACCTCACGTTCCTCGAACCGTTCGTGATCGGTGCCACCTGCATGTGGTGTCTGGCCTCGGCTCTCGCCATCGTCGGGCTGCTCTGGCTCACGGCCCCTCCGGGCTGGGCCGCTTTCGAGCGACTCCGCGGATCAGACTCGACCACCGGGTAAGGCAGGCCGCCCCTCCTCAACGGGAGAAGGTCCCCATCAGCACCGCTTCTCCAAGCACGTGCCCTTCGGACGCGGCGAGGAGTTGGGTCTTGTCGGATCCTTCGTCGAGGCCGAGTGGGGCATCGAGCGCTAGCACTTTGAAGAAGTAGCGATGGGTTCCGGATGGCGGACACGGTCCGCCGTATCCGATCTTCTCCCAGGAGTTGAGGCCACCGGTTCCCAATTCGCCGACGTCCTCGGGGATCGTGCCGGCCGGAGCGATGTCGTATGCGACCCAGTGGTCCCATGTCCCCGCAGGAGCATCCGGATCGTCCATGATCAACGCCAGCCCCGCTGTGCCTTCAGGGATCGCTGTGATTCTCAATTCAGGTGACACATCGTCTCCGTCGCACGTGTAGCGCACAGGGATCGCCGCATCGTGATCGAATGAGGGAGAGGTCAACTCCATCGCTGCTCCTTCGGTCGTCGTGGTGGCATTCGGTTCTGCAGTGGTGACTGTCGCCGCCGACGTGGTTGTCGTCGTCGGCGATGCGCCGTCTCCGCACGAAGAAGCCAGGACGGCAAATACGGCAACTATCAGAATCGGGTATTTCATTCAACGAGTATGGCGGTCGGATCGAGCCGCGTCTACGGCCTGTCTGTCATCCACTCGTCGATGAACTCGTAGGCCTGTTCTTCGGAGTACGGGCCGTCCTCCACTCGCCGCTCGTACAGCATCCTCATGATCTCCCCCACCTGTCGTCCGGGTTCGAGGCTCAGATGTTCCATCACCTGGTTCCCGTCGATCGGCGGGCGTAGAGCATCGAGCTCCTCCCTCTCACGAAGGTCGGCGATTCTCTCTTCGAGTTCATCGATCCTTCTCGAGATCGTGCGTTCACGGCGCTTGTTGCGGGTTGTGACGTCACAGCGGACGAGTTCGTTGAGGTCCTTGAGTTGGTCATCGGCATCACGAACGTAGCGGCGCACAGCCGAGTCGGTCCACCCCATCTTGAATGTGTGTGGACGCATGTGGAGGAACACGAGTCGGGAGACGTCCTCTGTGGTCTTCTTCGAGTAACGGAGCGCCTTCATGCGACGGCGTGTCATACGCGCCCCGACCACCTCGTGGTGATGGAACGAGACCCCTCCCGGCCCGAACTCTCGTGTGTCCGGTTTGCCGATGTCGTGGAAAAGCGCCGCCAGACGCAGTTCGAGACGGGGCGACGTCTTCTCCACAACTGCGATCGAGTGAGCCAGCACGTCCTTGTGGTGGTGAACCGGATCGACTTGGAGTGCCAGCGCCGGCAGCTCGGGAATGAATTCCTCGGCGAGGCCGGTCTCAACGAGGCCCCACAGCGCAGGGCCGACATGGTCCCCGATCATCAAGAGATCGAGTTCCCTCTTGATCCGCTCGGCCGAGACGATCTCGAGACGTGCGTGCATGTTGCGGACCGCGTCCAGCGCTGCATCGTCCGGAGTGAAACCGAGTCGTGACACGAACCGGAACAGACGCAGCATCCTCAGCGGATCGTCACCGAAGGAGATCTCAGGGTCGAGTGGCGTCCGGAGCAGACGCGCATGGAGATCGATGAGACCACCGAAAGGATCCATCATCTCGGGAGCGTCGTCATCCGACACCGGCACGCGAATCGCCATTGCGTTCACCGTGAAGTCCCGCCTGGAGAGATCCTCCTCTATGTTGTCCGAGTACGTGACCTCGGGCTTGCGGCTCTCGTCTCGATAGATCTCTGAACGGAACGTTGTGATCTCGTGGACGCGTCCGTTCCTGATCGCACCGATCGTCCCGTACGTCTTGCCGGCCAGGTACAGATCGGTCGCCCACGGGCCCACGATCTCTTCGATCTCATCCGGTCGGGCGCCTGTGGTGAAGTCGAGGTCGGCGTTCGGACGATCCAACAGGGCGTCGCGCACGCTCCCCCCGACGAGATAGAGACGGTGCCCGGCGTCGGCGAACCGTTCAGAGAGTTCGCGCGAGGGAGTACCCGCAGCCAGAAGGCTCTGAAGTCGGGGAGGGATCACGAGGAGGTCCGTCCGATCTGGTGGGTGCCCGCAGACAGCAGACAGCAGACAGCAGACAGCAAGGCAGAACGACCGGCTGTTGGCTGTTCGCTGTTCGCTGTTCGCTGTTCGCTCATTCTTCTCTCCACCGGTTGGCTAGCCCGTCCGCGTACTCGTTCCACGTGTAGCCCACGTGGGCTTTGATCCACTTGAGTTCGAGTTCCGGGCGTTTCCTATACACGGTGTACGCCCGTCGGACGAGGTCAACGTTCTCCACGGGGCCCGTCTTGCGCTTCCATCCGCGGGCTTCCCAACCGGCCGCCCACTCGTTGATCGTTCTCACAGCGAGGTTCGAATCCGAGTAGACGGTGAGAGCCGTGCCTTCCGGGATCATCTTCGCCCCTTCGATCAGGGCCATCAACTCCATGCGGTTGTTGGTCGTGTCCGGATCGTGACCGTGGCTCTCGGAGAGGATCTCCCCATCGACCACGTAGACCGCCCCCCATCCTCCGGGGCCCGGGTTCGGGACACATCCACCATCGGTGAACACGCCCGTCTGTGGGTCGTC
This sequence comes from Acidimicrobiia bacterium, assembly GCA_029934555.1. Classification (GTDB taxonomy): domain Bacteria; phylum Actinomycetota; class Acidimicrobiia; order Spongiisociales; family UBA5794; genus JAHEEL01. The sequence goes on from JAOZMA010000010.1 coordinate 18,279, forward strand.
ACTCATGGGCCTCATTGAAGCCGTCACCTTCTTCACCGGCTTGCAATCGCGACATTGCTTCGGAGCCCACCCCGGGTATCGGTCGAGGACGTGCTGGGGCAGCGAGAACTCCGCGGAACACGTCTGGCAGGTGAAGTTGGGCATGAGGCCGCGAGAATACCGGTCGGAGCGACGGGACCGGTGGTCTTCGTAGGAGCAGACAGACAACAGCTGACAGCCGACAGCCAGAAGGGGCCAAGACCCCGTCCGCCCGCCCGTATTCTCGGGCTGTCCGCTGTCCGCTGTCCGCTGTCCGCTGTCCGCTGTCCGCTGTCCGCTGTC
>JAOZMA010000195.1 GCA_029934555.1 Acidimicrobiia bacterium
ACAAGCTCCTCGCGTCCCCCCGTCCTTCGGCCGAGGGGACAGAACAGGAACGCACCTGTCCGCGTGCCTCGTAGTACGAATGACGTAAGACGTACTACTGCCTGCTGTCCCCCGGTCCTACCCGATCCGGCCCATATCTGAAGCGCGGGATTACGCCGGACCCGTCGGTAGGTTGCACTTGACATGGAACCCACTGAGACGACCGTGCCCGTCTGCTATCGGCATCCTGACCGCATCACCGGTTTGTCGTGCAGCCGTTGCGGAAAACCGATCTGCGTCGAGTGCAGTCATGACAACTCGGTCGGGCAACTCTGCCCGGAGTGCGCGGCTCCGAGCGGGCGACGCCAGGTCGTTCAGGGTCGGCAGATCTACGGCCGTTCCACGTTCCAGACGGCACCGGTCACGTTCACGATCATGGCGATCACTGTCGCGATCTACGTTGCGGGGATGCTCTCCGCCGAACTCGACAACCTCCTGTTCCAGAACCTCGCCCAGGCGAACTGGCTCGTAGCAGCCGGCGACTGGTGGCGGATCTTCACCGCCGCTCTCCTCCACGGATCACTGGTGCACATCGGCTTCAATATGTATGCGCTCTATCTCTTCGGCCCTCGAATGGAGCAGCAGGTCGGATCCCCGTCGTTCGCAGCGTTGTACGTGGCCGCCGCCGGTGCCGGCGGGTTGATGTCGTATCTGCTCGGTTCGATCGAACAGGTCAGCATCGGAGCCTCCGGCGCGATCTTCGGTCTCTTCGGTGCGTGGATCTTCGTTGCATGGAAGCTGCGCCACACCCCGGGCGGCCGATCGATGTTCAGGCAGTTGTTCGTGCTGCTCGCGATCAACGTCGTCATCAGCTTCACCCCGGGGATCGACGGTTTCGCTCACCTCGGAGGCTTCGTTGCCGGCATCGTCATCGCTGCTCTCTGGTCGGTTCTCGCCGTCGGCAAACCGAACGCAGTAGGGATCAGGACGGCGATCGCGACAGCCATGATCGCCCTCGAGTTAGCCGCCGTCTTGCTGATCTAGGGAGCCAACAGCGGACAGCCCACAGCGGACAGCAAAGCCGGCCGGCGTCTGCTATCCGCCCGTCTCAGCGAAGCAGGAGGACCGGTCCAAAGGACCGACCCTCCTACCGAATACCGACGACCGAATACCGACTACCGCAGCAACCCCTGCTCTTCAATGAAGTCATCAAGCACGTCATCCAGGTCCGGCTTGCCGATCTCCTGGAGGTCGTAGAACACTCTCGTGTTCGGCTTCTCGATGTTGACGATGCGACCAAGGTCGATCGGCGTTCCGATGACGACCGCGTCGCAGTCGGTGGCGTTGATCGTCGCTTCCAGGTCACGGAGCTGCTCCTCGCCATACCCCATGGCCGGCAGGATCGTCCCGATGTTCGGATAGGTCTCGAACGTTTCCTTCAGCTTGCCGACCAGATATGGACGCGGATCGACGAACTCGGTGGCTCCGTACTTGGCGGCTGCCACGACGCCGGCACCGATCTTCATCCCACCGTGCGTCAGGGTCGGCCCGTCCTCCACAACCAGCACGCGCTTGCCTTTGACCACCGACGGGTCTTCGAGGCGCAGCGTCGAAGCGGCGTCGATGACCTTGGCCTCAGGATTGACCGCGGCAATGTTGGCGCGTACCTCTTCGATGCCGGCCAGGTCGGCTGAGTCGATCTTGTTGATGACCACAACGTCGGCCATGCGCAGACTCACTTCGCCGGGGTAGTAGCTGAGCTCGTGACCGGGGCGGTGAGGGTCGACGACGGTGACCGCAAGATCGGCTTCGTAGAAGGAGAAGTCGTTGTTGCCACCGTCCCAGACGATCACGTCGCAGCCGTCTGGGTCGTTCTCAGCCGCCCGAATGATGGCTTCGTAGTCGACGCCCGCGTAGATGACGTTCCCACGCACGATGTGCGGCTCGTACTCCTCCATCTCTTCGATGGTGCAGTCGTGTTTCTCCAGATCAGCGATCTCGGCGAAGCGCTGGACCGTCTGCGCCACGAGGTCGCCGTACGGCATGGGGTGACGGATGGCAACGACCTTGAGGCCCTTGTCCATCAGCGTTTCCACGATCTTGCGGGAGGTCTGTGACTTGCCGGACCCGGTCCGGACCGCACAAACCGAGATCACCGGCTTGGTGCTCTTGATCATCGTGTCGTTGGGCCCGAGAAGGTTGAACGACGACCCGGCCGACTGGACGATCGCGGCTACACCCATCACGTGCTCATAGGGGATGTCGCTGTATGCGAATGCGCACTCGTCAACATCGAGCTCATCGATGAGCCGGGGAAGCTCCTCTTCGGCGTAGACCGGGATCCCTTCCGGATACAGTGGACCCGCCAGCTCGGCCGGATAGGTGCGGTCCTCGATGCCGGGAATCTGCTCGGCGGTGAACGCCACAACCTCTACCGAATCGTCGTCGCGATACCGGGTGTTGAAGTTGTGGAAGTCTCGTCCCGCAGCTCCAATGATGATCACTCGTCGTTTGCTCATCTGCTTGTCTCCAATCGTTGGTCTAGTAACCGGGGATCTGCTTCGGGAAGTAGTCCTGGAGGGTCCCTTCCCGATACACGTCTGCGGTGGCACAGTGCAAACCACCACCGAAGGGGCCGACCGCCCAGAACGGAATGGGTATCACTTCGAATCCGAGTTGATAGAACTGTTCCTGCTGCGCCTTCTCTTGCTCTTCAACGAGAATCGTCTTCTCATCGAGCAACAGCGTGTTCATCGACAACCACACGCTGCAGAAACAGAGCGGTGGCTTCTCTTCCAGAGCCGGCTCGGCGCATGGCACGATCTCCCAATCGTTCATGGCGAAGAGTTGCTTCATCTCATCTGTGATTGGCACGCGCTGGCGGTTGCTGAGAGCGAGGCCCGGCCGCAGCGGGATGAACGTGGCATCGATGTGCATCGGATGGCCTTCGTAGAAGAGGACCTCATGGAGACGGTGCTCCGGGAAATGGCGGCGCAGCCAGTTGATCCCTGCGCCGTTCGTCGTCGTCGACCGCTGGACGAACAGGTCTCTGCCGAAACGGCCGACGTCGGCGGCGTCGAAGAGCGGCTCCTCCTCAGTGAGGTTCCACTGCTTGTTCTTCGTGAAGCGCTCGATCTGCTCCGCGTCGGGCAGGGATTCGGCGTACTCCCAGAAGTCCTGTCCGTCGACGTATGAGTCATCGGTGAGGCGTGGTTTGGGTGCGGCCTCCCACCGAAAGTTCGGGTCCTCCTGGAAGTAACGCTGGAGGAGCGGCCGGTACGCTAGATACTCGAACCAGCGAGATCGAGCCGACATGGTGGCCTCGAGAATCTCGTTGCCAACGGTCAGCAGTACGTCGCGCGGTGGCATGACGCCGAACATCGAATCCTGTGTCCAGTCCGGTGTCTCCACTTTCCGGGAGAAGTCGAGTGGCTCGGGGCGATCGACCTTGATGCCACGCTTCTCGAGAAGACCGGCGAGGTTGTCCAACTGCTCGTTGGCGGCGTCTTCCATGTCACCGGGAAGCGGACCATAGGTCCCTTTCGGGAACCCGTAATCGGGCCAATCCCGAACGATCGCAGGCTCCGGGGCCTGTACCATCGTCCCGTCGGCGCGCCCGACGATCACGTGCTTCAGCGGATCCCACTCGTTCCACGAGTTGACGACCTTCGGCATAACGCCTCCTCACTGCGCCGAATGGGACGGTTGACAGGTGGGCGGTACGCTCCGCCTTGGCCGTTCGGTGTACCCCAGTCGGCTCGGATTCTCTTGGCTCCGGCCCGGCTCCGACATTGCCGGTTTCGATTGCAGTTGATATACTACCTATCAATCGATAGACAACGCTAATCAGAGAGGGAAGACCATGCCTAGCTCGTTCCTGCACCCGTTCACATCGCCCCGCAAGGATGAGTTCATCACGATCGCGAGCGGCCACGACGCCGTCGTCGTCGACGATCAGGGCAACGAGTACATCGACGGCATGGCATCGCTCTGGTACTGCAACGTGGGTCACGGGCGCAAAGAGATCGCAGACGCGATCGCAACGCAGGCAGCGACGCTGGCGGCCTATCACACGTTCGACCCGTTCACGAATGCCCCTACCGAGCAAGCTGCGGCAAAGATCGTTGAGCTCTCGCCCTTCGATGAGGCTCGCGTGTTCTTCGGCTCGTCCGGATCCGAAGCCGTCGATACCGCGATGAAGATCGCCAGAATCGCTCACCGCGAGGCCGGACACCCCGAGAAACAGATCATCATCAGCCGCGAGCGCGGCTACCACGGCACGAACTACGGAGGCACGTCGATCCAGGGCATCGCCCCCAACCGTGAGGGCTTCGGACAGTTGGTGCCGGGCATCATCAACGTCGTAGCCGATGACGACGAGGCTATGAAGCGAGTGTTCGCGGAGCATGGAGACGAGATCGCTGCCGTCATCACTGAGCCAATCCAGGGCGCCGGCGGCGTGTGGCCTCCACCGGACGGATACCTCTCACATCTGCGAGATCTCTGCGACGCATACGGGGCGTTCCTCATCCACGACGAAGTCATCACCGGCTTCGGCCGGACGGGTGAATGGTTCGCCAGCCAGTTCTACGGGGTCACACCCGACATGATCATCTTCGCCAAGGGCGTGACGTCCGGCTACGTGCCGCTCTCCGGCGTCATCGTCGGGCCGGCCGTCATGGCGGCACTCAACGCGAACGATGGCTTCATCCTTCGTACGGGATACACCTTCTCCGGCCACCCCCTCGCATGTGTCGCAGCCCTCAAGTGCATCGAGATCCAGGAACGCGAGGGTCTCCTGGCACGGGCTACTGAGATCGGGATCAGACTATCG
>JAOZMA010000196.1:0-2511 GCA_029934555.1 Acidimicrobiia bacterium
CGGTAGTCCGTAGTCCGTAGTCCGTAGTCCGTAGTCCGTAGTCCGTAGTCCGTAAAGACCCTCACACCCTTGTTGCTCGTAGCTCGTAGCTGGCAGCTTCTCTTCGGTACTTGTTACTCAGTCCTCAGTACTCGATACTTCTCCCATGCACACCGATCTCACTTCCGCCGTTCATGACGACTTCCCCCGCATCCGCGCCGAGCTCGAGGAGCTTGTCCGCATCCCGTCGATCTCCGCTCCCGGTTTCGATCCCCAACAGGTCCGTCGATCCGCCGAAAGGATCTCATCACTCCTCGAAGAATCCGGATTCGAGGGAGTCCGGCTTCTGGAGATCGACGGGGCTCATCCTGCGATCTACGGCGAGATCCTCGCACCGGAAGGCGCACCGACGGTGTTGCTCTACGCGCACCACGACGTGCAACCGCCGGGACCGGACGAAGAGTGGGAGTCAACACCGTTCGAACCCATCGAACGCGACGGACGACTCCTCGGCAGAGGGACGGCGGACGACAAGTGCGGAGTCGTCATGCACCTCGGAGCCGTGCGTGCCTTCGGTGGAAACCTCCCGGTCGGGGTGAAGATCTTCATGGAAGGTGAAGAAGAGATCGGATCGGCCAATCTCGGAGCGTTCCTCGATCAGCACAAGGATCTCCTCGAAGCCGATGTCATCGTGATCGGCGACGCCGGGAACTGGCGTGAAGGAACACCGGCGCTCACGACGTCGCTGCGCGGACTCGTGGACTGCACGATCGAGGTGCGGACCCTGAAACATGCCATCCACTCCGGCATGTTCGGTGGAGCCATCCCCGATGCGATCACTGCCATGTCCCGGGTGATCGCCTCGCTCCACGATGACATGGGCAACGTGGCGATCCCTGGTCTCGTCACCGGTGAGAGCGACGATCTCGATCTCACCGAGGAGGAGCTTCGGGAACAGGCCGGGACGGTCGAGAGCCTCGAACTCCTCGGCGACGGAGGACTCACGACCCGTCTCTGGCGGAAGCCGGCGATCGCCGTTCTCGCCGTCGATGCCCCGCCGATCAGCCAAGCGATCAACCAACTCGTCCCCGTCGCGCGGGCCAAGGTCTCGATGCGTATCTCACCGGGACAGGATCCGCAGGCTGCACTCGAGGCGCTCATCGCCCACCTCGAGGCCGCCGTGCCGTGGGGAGCAGAGATCACCATCACGCCTGGAGCGCTCGGCGAGGCGTTCGATCTCGACACCACCAACGAGGCATCCACCGTCTTCAAGGAGGCATTCCGGATCGCCTACGGCAACGAAACGGTCGAGATCGGTGTCGGCGGCTCGATCCCGTTCGTTGCTGCGTTCGAGGAGGCCTATCCGGAAGCATCGATTCTCCTCACAGGCGTATTTGACCCGGGAAGCCGGATCCACGGTCCGAATGAGAGTCTGAGCCTCGCCGATCTAGAACAAGGCACCGTCGGAGAAGCGATCGCGTTGCGGATGCTCGCCGACTGACCGGAATCGAAGCGACCGCCGTACCCTCAACGCATGGACCGTCGATCGCTGATCATCCTCATCTTGATCGCCGCCGTTGCTGTGGTGATTTCGCTGGCGCTGGTCGCTAGCCGCGACGAGCCGGCAAGTGTGGCTGCTCCGTCGACGTCTGCACCTGCACAGGAATCCACGACGACGCCTCCTCTGTCCACAGAACCGGATCCAACCGCCTCCACGACATCACCCGAGACAACGACCACGGCGACGCCAGGGGTGACTCTCGCTCCGGGGGCCACGGCATGCGACCCGTACACGACGGTGAGCGTGACAGGCACGGTCGCATCTCCCGATCTCGTCGAGGCCTCGGGTATGGCAGCGAGCCGTACGAGTCCGGGCGTGCTCTGGGCACACAACGACTCCCGTGACGGCGCACGCGTGTACGCACTGGGTCCCGACGGTGCCGATCTCGGAGCGTTCGACATCGCAGGCGCCCTCGCTTTCGACTGGGAGGACATGGCGGCCGGCCCCGGATCGGACCCGACCCGATCGATGCTCTTCCTCGGTGACATCGGTGACAACTTCTCGATCCGGAGCGGCCGGATCACCGTGTACCGAGTCCCCGAACCCGACCCCGGTTCCATCGACGGGTCTATCGATGGTGCCATTCCGTTGGAGTACCAGTACCCGGACGGCGTCTACAACTCAGAGGCCCTGTTCGTCACCGAAGGATCCATTTTCATCATCACCAAGGATCGCGACGAGACTCGTGTCTACCGCGGGGATGCGACCGGAGACGGGTCGACAGTCGAGACCCTGGAGTTGATCACGGTTCTCTCCCTCGGCGCGGAAGTCAGCGGCGCCGACATGTCATGGGACGGGTCCACGATCGCATTCCGCGGCTATAAGACCGTGTGGTTGTGGCACCGATCTCCGGGAATGGAAATCTCCGAAGCCCTTGCTGCCGAACCCTGCACCGCTCCTTCTCCGGATGAGGTGCAGGGCGAATCGATCGCATTCCTCGCCGACGGGTCATACAGCACCGTCAGCGAGGG
>JAOZMA010000196.1:2611-4810 GCA_029934555.1 Acidimicrobiia bacterium
CGAGTGGCCTACGACCACATCCTGACGCTTCTCATCATCACGGCGGTGATCATCTTCATCGAGGACCGTCTTCTCGGCATCGAGGATGTCGCGCATGCCGCCATCGTTCCGCTCACCATCATCGGGATCACCGGAGCGTTCTTCGTGCCGAAGCGTTTCATCGTCCCTTACGTCGGAGCCTTCGCCGTCGGTGTCTTCTTCTCCCGACTCCACCTGTTCGAAGGCGAGGCCCACTACCTGCAGGCAACGATCGCTGCGGGTTCGGTCGTGTTCGGAGCGATCCTCTTGTCCTGGATCAGCCGGGAGTTCGAGAGACGCGAAGAGCGTCACCACAGCCTCTTCCAACACGCTCCGGTCTCGCTCTGGAGCGAGGACTTCTCAAGCGTCGGCGTCGAACTCCAGGCTCTTGCCGATTGCGGGATCACCGACTTCGAGGAGTACCTCCCGGCGAATCCGGAGGAAGTCCGCCGCCTCGCTTCACTCATCCAGATCACAGACGTCAACGATGCCACGGTTCTCCTCACCGAGGCTCCAAGTCGGGATCTGCTGCTCGGTGGCTTCAGCATGGACACGTTCTCACGGGGAGCTCTCGACTCTTTCATCTCTCAGTTCCTCGCAATAGCGAACGACGATGAAAGGGCGACCACCGAGCTCAAGGGTGGTCTTACGTTCACCGGACAGCCGATCGAGGCTCTCATCGTTTGGAGTGCTCCGCGCGTCGACGGTGTCCTCGATCTCACGAACGTCACAGTCGCGATGGTCGACATGACGAAGCAGAGGCAGGCCGAGCGGAAACTGCAGGATCTCATCCGTTCCAAGGATCAGTTCGTCGCGACGATCTCTCACGAGCTTCGTACCCCCCTCACCGCGGTCGTCGGTATCGCCGAAGAGCTGAGAGACGCGAACGATTCGATCGACGCGACAGAGCGCCGTGAGCTCGTCGCTCTCGTTGTCGAACAGGGTCTCGAAGTATCCCGAATCGTCGAAGACCTCCTCATCGTCGCCAGATCCGACGCCGGGAATCTGATCGTCAACACCCAACCCGTCGACCTTGGTGCCGAGGTCATCCGGGTCGCAGGAACCATCGCCCCGGAGATCGCTGTTGAGACGAGCGGATCGCCGGTGATGGTCGACGCCGATCCGCAGCGGATACGCCAGATCGCCCGCAATCTGATCACAAACGCACAACGATATGGCGGCCCGGCGATCCGAGTCGTCGTCGGAAACGAGGGCCGTCGTGGCGTCCTCGAGGTACGGGACAACGGCGAGCCGATCTCCCTCGCGAGCAGGTCGGAGATCTTCGAGCCATACACCAGGGCTAACCAACGTTCCGGGGTGACCGCGTCGGTCGGACTCGGACTCACCGTCTCGCGCCGCCTCGCCCGTCACATGGGCGGGGATCTCGTCTATAGCCACGACGGTAACGAGGCGGTCTTCTCCCTCACTCTCGCGAGTGTCGTCCTACCCGTAACGGTCCCCTGAGGTCAGTCTCCAGCCGATCGGTAGGGCAGATACACCGGATCCCACATCTCGGCGTCGATAGCTTCCTCGAGATCGTCAACGGGTTCGGCAACTCCTTCCTCGATCGCTTCTCTTCCAACGGCGATCGCTACCACACGTGACACGGCACGCACGTCCTGAATATCCGGATACAGCTGGCCCTGCGCGATCAGATCGTCATCGGTCTCATCGGCCAACGCATATGCGGCGGCCAAGAACATCCGGTCGGTGACCTCTCTCGCCTTCACCGTCAGCACTCCGAGGCCCATGCCCGGGAAGATGAACACGTTGTTCGCCTGCCCGACACGATGCATGACCCCTTCGTACTCGACGGGGGCGAACGGACTCCCCGTCGCGACGATGGCGCGCCCGTCGGTCCAGTTGAGAGCTGCTTTCGGTGTTACCTCTGTGTTGGCGGTCGGGTTCGACAACGGCAGGATGATCGGCACATCCGTATGGGCTGCCATCTCACGGATGCACTCCTCGTCGAACAGACCAGCGGTCCCTGATACCCCGATGAGCACGGTCGGCTTGACGTAACGGATCACCTCGGCGAGCGACGGAAGGCCGGCCTCGGTCTCCCACTCCGTGATCTCACCAACCGGCGTCGCTAGGCGTTGCTTCACCTCGGTCAGGTTGCGACGATCGTCGACGACAAGTCCACGACTGTCGAGGACGTGATGGCGACCTCGAGCCTCA
>JAOZMA010000197.1 GCA_029934555.1 Acidimicrobiia bacterium
CACGACCGTCGCACCAGAGCCACCTCCGGACGAGGACCCGCCCCCGGAAGAGGGCTAGGTTCCTGTCGCCTGTCGCCTGTCGCCTGTCGCCTGTCGCCTGTCGCCTGTCGCCTGTCGCTCAGCTCTCGCTGATCGTCACCGAGTTGATCTTTACCGGGTTGACTGGACGGTCCTGTGCTCCGGTTGGAGCTTCGGCGATCGCGTCGACGATGTCGATGCCTTCGGTCACCTGTCCGAAGATCGAGTACTGATTCGGCAGGGGATAGTCGGCGTGCATGATGAAGAACTGTGACCCGTTGGTATTCGGGCCGGAGTTCGCCATCGCAAGCGTGCCGCGGTTGTACTTCGACTTCGAATGTCCCAGTTCGTCGCGGAAGCGGTAGCCGGGCCCACCGGTGCCGGTTCCCGTCGGGTCACCACCCTGGACCATGAAGCCGGGGATGGTGCGGTGGAAGATCACATCGTCGTAGAAGCCATCGCGTGCGAGGAAGACGAAGTTGTTCACGGTCTGTGACGCGTCCGCGGCGTAGAACTCGACCTCGATCTCACCGGCACTCGTGTCGATGGTCGCGGTGTAGGTCTTCGAGAGGTCGATCGACATCTCAGGCGGAGTGTTGTATTGGGCGGCCATCAGGGCTCCTGCGGTAGGGGATGAAGGTGTCACCCTAGAGGATTGGGGCCGTTTGGCTGTTGGCTGTCCGCTGTTGGCTGTCTGCTCGCGTCAGAAGCCGCGGCGACGGCGGATCTTCCGCTGGGAGCCTGCCTTGAACGGGGCCAACTCCTCGGGCGGCTGCCACGAGAAGAGGTCCGAGACTCGTTCGTCGTTCGAGAACATCTTGATGATCGCCACGTTCAGACCGGCCCGACGCTGGATGCCGAGCACTTCGTTCACCTGATCCCATTCGACGAAGGTGACAACCAGGCCTTCTTGTCCCGCTCGAGCGGTTCGTCCGGAGCGATGAAGGTAGGTCTTCGGATCATCCGGCGGGTCGTAGTGGAGAACGATGTCGACGCCCTCGATGTGAAGGCCTCTGGCTGCGACGTTAGTGGCGACGAGGACGGTCGCCTTCCCCTCACGGAACCGTGATAGCGATTGCTCTCGCTTCGCCTGGGGCAGGTCACCGTGGATGGCGGCGGCGTTGATACCGATCTCGCGAAGTCGTTTGGTGAGGTCGTCAGCAGCCCATTTGGTGCGGGTGAACATGAGCGTCCGGTCGGCGGTGCGGCTGATCTCTGCTGCCATCTTCGGCTTGTCGAGGTGGTGCACCTTCAGGAACCGGTGCTCCATCGTGTCGACGTGCTCCGACTCGGACTCGACTTCGTGACTGACGGGGTTCGTCATGTACTTGTTGACCAACTCCTGGACCTGGGAGTCGAGTGTGGCCGAGTAGAGGTAGGTCTGATGGTCGTCGGGGACGGCTGCCATGATCTTGCGAACCTGTGGCATGAAACCCATGTCGGCCATCTGGTCGGCCTCGTCGAGGCAAACGACTCTGATGTCGTCGAGTCGAGCCTTGCGCCGCTCCATGAGGTCGATGAGGCGGCCGGGCGTGGCGATGATGAGTTCAACACCGGCATCGAGGGCATCGATCTGAGCTTGCATCGAGGCGCCGCCGTACACGGTGACGAGGCTGTGGTTCCGGGCAGCGACGAGTGGCTCGAGGTCGCGTGTGACCTGCATCGCCAGCTCCCGGGTCGGTACGAGCACGAGGGCTCTCGGATGGAACGGTTCGGCTCGTTCAAGGCCCTCAACGATCGGCAGCCCGAAAGCGAGGGTTTTGCCTGATCCCGTCTTTGCCTTCCCCAGCACGTCGACGCCGGCGAGGCCGTCCGGGATCGTCATCGCCTGGATGGGGAACGGAGTCTCGAATCCTGCTTCGGTGAGAACGTTGAGGAGCTCCGGGGCGATGCCGAGATCGGCGAAGGTCGTGTCGGTGGCGAGTTCGTTGGTCAAGGTGAGGTCACCAGTCATAGAGAGGCTGGCCGGATGCGGCCGTTACCAAAGGTAGTGGCGCCGACGCGGTACACCGAGGACCGATCCGGCAGCGAACCGGTCGTTCCTCAGGCGAGAATGCGGCGGGTCAAGCTCTGGCGTGCCGCCGCCCGCCGCCCCGCACCCATTCCGACGGCGAAGGCCGCCGCCGCGACGCCGGCCGCTCCAACCGCAGCTGTGGTGCGCTTCATGACCTTCTTGCGTGTCCGGCTGAACTCGACGATCGCCCAGCCGCGGTGATAGGCGATCGTTTCCAGCGCACGGTCCGGGTTGACGGCCACGGGATGCCCGACGATGTCGAGCATCGGGAGGTCCCCGGCCGAATCCGTGTACGCGTACGACAGCCGGAGGTCGTAGTCCATCTCGTCGGCGAGCTTCCGGATCGCTATCGCCTTGCCTTCTCCGTAGCAGAAAGGCTCGGCGAGCTCTCCCGTGTAGACGCCGTTGTTGATGGCGGCGACCGTGCCGATTCCTCCGGTGAGCCCTATCGCGGCAGCGAAATCGTCGACGATCTCGATCGGGGATGCCGACACGATGTATGTGTCGCGGTCTGCAGCGTGATGAAGGTCGATGAGGCCGCGGGCTTCCCGTCGGACCTCGCTCTCGAGCCGCGGAATGATCTGCGTACCGAGTTCGGACATCTTCTCGACCGAAAGCCCGTCGATCGCCTGAAGGATCCGGTCCTTCACAGCGTCGGTCTTCTCGTCGGAAGCGCCGGCCACGAGGAAGGTGGCAGCGTTCGCCGCGTCTGCGATGAGTTCACGGTTGGTCACCATCCCGGCGCGATAGGCCGCCCATCCAAGCGCGAACATGGACGACCCGCTGATGATCGTCCGATCGAGATCGAAGAAGGCTGCACCTCTTCTGCGCGGCCGGTCGGTCATTTCGCCGTCTCCAGTCCTTCGATCGGGATCGAGAACAGGCCTGCTGCTCCTGCTTCCACCGATGGCAGAAGGCCGGACGCGATCGGGAGCAGCTGCTCTGCATAGAACGCTGCAGTGTCGATCTTGGCTTCGAACCATGGATCATCATCTTCACTTGCGGCGGCGAGCGCGAGCCGTGCCAGGTAGTAGCCGCCGGCGACGATTCCGAACATCCTGAGATATGGAGACGCCCCGGCGAGCTGGTCATTGGGGTCTTCGCTTGAGAGCAACCACTCTGTGGCATCGTTCAACGATGCAACGCCGGCAACGAGCGATTCGGCGATCGTGACGAGCCGAGAATCTCCGTTCTCACGGAGCGGACCCTTGAGCGCCGTCATCTCTTCGAGGTACGACCGAACGACGCTCCCATCGTCCATTGGAAGCTTGCGCATCACGAGATCGATGGCCTGGATGCCGTTCGTACCCTCATAGATAGGTGTGATTCGTGCGTCGCGATAGTGCTGAGCGGCTCCAGTCTCTTCGACATATCCCATGCCGCCATGCACCTGGATTCCGATCGAGGTCATCTCGACGCCGAGGTCGGTGCACCAGGCCTTCGCCACGGGAGTGAGCAGAGCAACTCTGTCGGATGCGGCGCGTCTGCCGGCCTCGTCGGGGTGACGATGCATCCGTTCCCCTGCTGCTGCTGTGTCGTAAAGGAGGCCGCGCGCCGCCTCATTGTTCGCCTTCATCGTCATCAACATCCGGCGAACGTCGGGGTGTTCGATGATCGGGGAGACTTCGGTCTTCGGTGTACCGATGGCGCGTCCCTGGGTCCGCTCCTTCGCGTACTCCACGGCCTGTTGATACGCCCGGTCGGCGATACCGAGACCCTCGAGTCCTACCTCGCGCCTCGCCTGGTTCATCATGGAGAACATGTAGCCCATGCCCCGGTTCGGCTCGCCGACGAGATAACCGATCGAGTTGTCATAGGCCTGCACACACGTCGGGCTACCGTGGATCCCCAGCTTGTGTTCGATCGAGACGGTCTCGACGTGGTTCCATGCCCCGATCGATCCGTCATCGTTGACGAGCATCTTCGGAACGATGAAGAGGGAGATACCCCGTGTCCCGGGAGGCGCGTCGGGGAGCCTTGCGAGGACGAGATGGATAACGTTCTCGGAGAGGTCGTGGTCACCCCATGTGATGAAGATCTTCGACCCGTTGATGAGGTACGTGCCGTCATCGTTCGGGGTCGCCTTCGTGCGAAGTGCTCCGACATCCGAGCCCGCTTCCGACTCGGTGAGCACCATCGTTCCCGTCCACTCTGCGGTGATGAGCTTCTCGAGATACGTGTCCCGAAGCTCATCATCGGCATAATCCCTGATGACGGTGATCGCCGATCCGGTCAGCATCGGGTTCAGGGAGAAGGCAAGGTTGGCCGAGACGAACATCTCGCTGACGGCGAAACCGACCGATTCAGGGAACCCATGGCCGCCGTACTCGGCGGGTCCGGTGACCGCGCTCCAACCCGCGTCGACGTACTTGCGCCACGCATCCTTGAAAGCTTCCGGCGTGATGACGTGACCATCGACCCAGGTCGCGCCGATCTCGTCACCGGCCCGATTGGTCGGAGCCACGACTTCGGCCATGAACCGGCCTGCCTCGTCGAGTGCACCGTCGACCGTCTCGGGATCGACGTGTTCGAAGCCCGGGTATTCGATGATCCCGTCGAGATCCGCGATGTGACGCAGGACGAACTTGATATCGCGCAATGGTGGTGTGTAGTCGGACATGTCCTGAGGATAGGCGACAGGGGACAGGGGACAGCAGACAGCAGACAGCCAGAGGAAGATGCTTCGCCGAATACCGAATACCGAATACCGAATACCGAATACCGAATACCGAATA
>JAOZMA010000198.1:0-3303 GCA_029934555.1 Acidimicrobiia bacterium
ACGGCATGTCCGAAGAGCATCTCGATCGACGTCATCGCCTGGATGAACCGCGACTATGTCGCAGCCCAGTGGAAGAACTTCAGAAAGCAGGGTCAGCAGCAGTAAGAGCATTGGCATCACTTCGTGCTGCCAATGCGTACTCCGTAATCCGTAATCCGTAAGGACCGGGGACTTGAGAGAGTCCGGTACTGAGTACCGACTACGGACTACGGACTACGTATCTTGACCGGTCGCTCAAAATCGATGGCTAACATCTGAAACGACGACAACGAAAGGACCACATCTTGGCCACGTTCCTCAGCGAAGAGCACATGACAACAGGCACCGAGGCGTTGAACGCTGATGCCGGATTCCAGGGGGCGATGTCCGGTGTCGACCTCGGACTCCAATTCGAAGTCACCGATGCTCCCACCGGAGCGATCGACTACTACCTCACGGTCGGTGACGGCGTCGCGACGCTCGCTCTCGGCACCCTCGACGATGCCGATGCCTCTGTCTCCAGTGACTACGAGACGGCTGCGGCGATCGCGAAGGGCGAACTGAACGTTCAAATGGCGTTCATGACCGGCAAGATCAAGGTCGGTGGCAACATGGCGAAGGTCATGATGTACCAGAGCCTCATCAACGAGTTCGCCCGGGTATCGAGCACGCTCGGCCTGGATTTCTAGGTGACAGGTGACAGGTGACAGGATTGCCTGATCAAACAAAGAAGGAGGGGCGCCGATGGCGCCCCTCCTTCTTTGTTTGGCTTCGCTTCTTGGATCAGCCGGGCTTGACCTGATCCTTGAAGGCCTTGCCCGCCTTGAATGCAGGGACGCGGGTTGCCGCGACCTTGACTTCTGCACCCGTCTGGGGGTTACGAGCCGTACGCGCCTTGCGGTCACGCGCCTCGAACGTCCCGAATCCAGTGATCTGGACTTTGCCTTCGGCTACGACCCCGGACACGATGACGTCGAGCGTTTCGTCGATGACCTTGGCAGCGGTTGCCTTCGACTCGCCAGTGTTGCGAGCGACAGCTTCGATGAGCTCACCCTTGTTCATAGAGACCTCCCTAGTTGGTGGTTGACGCTGAGGTAAATCACAGCGGTGTAACCCTAATGGTCACCCGGTGTAGTGGCAAGAACTCTTGCGGGGCAACGAATCCGGCTGAGCCCAGATCCGATTAGAGTGTCGCCGACAAGGAGACAGCGTGAAACACTATTGGAGCAAGATCGCGGTCGCCCTCGGACCAGCGATCGTCATGGTTGCGGTCGTCTGGGAGTTGGTGAGGACGAACCCCGCCTACAACTTCCTCGTCGAGCCATGGGCGCTGAGCGGCTACGAGACGGATCAGGGATGGACGTACTTCGCTGTCGGACTCGTGCTGCTGCTCTTAGGCCTCGCCGTCATACCCAAGAGGTCTGTTGAGATCCCGTACTCAGCGACGGTCGTTGCCCTCGCAGTTGTTGCATCAACGATCCTCGGCCTCGTCTTCGGACCAGCGACCGTCTCGATCACGTTCAGCGGATTGATCATGGCCCTGCTGACCCTGATCACCACGATGATGCTCTACCGATTCTTCAAGAGCCTTGTGATACCTCGGGTTCCGGCTCTCGATCGGACCATCGTTCGCCTCGTCGCCTGGTTCGGTACGTTCTTCGGGCTGTTCTTCCTGCTGTCGTCGACGGTTGGAAAGAGCACCGTCGAGATGAACATGGGCCTTGCCATATTCCTCGGCACAGGGCTCCTCGGTCTCTACGCCCTCGCCACCTCGCCACACGGTCTGGCCGCCAACCGGGTGCTCATCTTCTCGTCGGTGCTCGGTGGTGCCGTGATCGGAATGTCGGGAGGTTCGCTTCGAACGACCCTTTTGGATGCCCAGACCGCTGCCACGGGAGTGTCCGCCCAATACAAAGACGTGCAGGTCGGGTACGGCTGGTTCATCGCCCTGTTCGGGATCATCATCCTCTTCGTTGGCTCTGTCGCCCTTTGGGCCACTCGTCGGGACATCATCATCGCCAGGACGCGGGCGAAGGCTCAACGAGCAGCCGCGGAGAAGAGCGCCAAGGAGATCCAAGAGTCCAACGAGCAGTACGCTCGCGAGAAGGCCGCAGAAGCAACCGCAGTTGCAGCCCCCGCAGCCCCCACATCCTGACCCGACTCCCTACGCATTAGAGAAGGGTCGGGCTGCAAAGCCCGGCCCTTCTCCTTTTTGGCTGGCAGCTGGTAGCTGGTAGCTCTAGTAGTCGATCTCCTCGAGGTCCGCGACCTTGGCCTTGACGGCGGCGGCTGCCTCGACGAGGCCGGCCGCCTCCTCTTCGGTCAGCGCTACTTCGCTCACTCCGGTCACGCCACCTGCACCGATCGTGGCCAGAACGCCGAGATAGACGCCGTCGATGCCGTATTCGCCCGTTACCCAGGCACAAACGGGCATCTCTGCACCGCTGTCGGTGATGACGGCTTCAACCATCGCTGCCGCCGCAGCGGAGGGGGCGTAGTACGCCGAGCCGGTCTTGAGGTAGGCCACGATCTCGCCACCTCCACCGCGGGTCCTATCGACGAGTTCCTCGATCGTATCTGCATCGAGTACGTCGGTCATCGGTTTCCCGTCGATCTCGCAGAGCGACGGCACGGGAACCATCGTCGGACCGTGGCTCCCGAGCGTGACGGCCTTCACCGACAGGACATCGATGTCGAGTTTCTCTGCAATGAAGTGTGCGAGTCGAGCCGAGTCGAGCATCCCCGCCTGACCGATGACACGCTCTTTCGGGAAGCCCGAGACCTCTGCTGCGAGCGTCGTCATCTGATCCAGGGGATTCGTGACGACGATGATCACGCAGTCCGGGGAATAGGCAACGATCTCCTCGGTGACGGTCTTGACGATCTTGGCATTCACGCCGAGCAAGTCCATACGACTCATGCCGGGCTTTCTGGGCAGACCTGCGGTAATGACAACGACGTCGCTGCCTGCCGTATCGGCGTAGTCATTGGTACCGGTCACGAGGGTCCGGTATCCGAGCACCGGGCGAGACTGGTTCATGTCGAGGGCGAGACCCTGCGGCAATCCATCGACGATGTCGATCATCACGACCTCATCGATGACGTCGGCTTCGGCTAGACGCTGGACGGTCGTGGAACCGTACTTTCCGGCTCCTACAACGGTGACCTTGCTCATCGCGACTCCTTCTTCGTGTGGAACGGTCCAAGGCTAGTGACGCACCAGGTGAGCGAAACCGTCGAGTGTGAACTCCAGGGGCATCAGACCCCAGCGGTCATCGGTCATCGGTCATCGGTCATCGGTCATCGGTCATCGGTCATCGGTAA
>JAOZMA010000198.1:3403-4762 GCA_029934555.1 Acidimicrobiia bacterium
CGGTCATCGGTCATCGGTCATCGGTCATCGGTCATCGGTCATCGGTCATCGGTAAAGAGTGTGCTGGTCCCTCTGGACCGGAGACCGGACTACCACCACGGGCAGCGAGCAATACAAGAGAAACAAGAAGAGGGGCGGCCCTCTTTGGGACCGCCCCTCTTCGTACCGACTACTGACTACCGACTACCGACCACCGCTACCGGCTACATATGAGCAATCATCGAGTTTGCGAACTCGCTGGTCTTCACTTCGGTAGGTTCATCCATGAGACGGGCGAAGTCGTACGTCACGATCTTGTCGGCGATGGATCCTTCCATGCCCTTCACGAGAAGATCGGCAGCCTCGTCCCAACCCATATAGCGGAACATCATCTCTCCGGAGAGGATGACGGACCCGGGGTTCACCTTGTCCATCCCGGTGTACTTCGGTGCGGTTCCGTGTGTCGCCTCGAACACGGCGTAGCCGTTCACGTAGTTGATGTTGCCACCGGGAGCGATCCCGATGCCACCGACCTGAGCGGCGAGGGCGTCGGAGATGAAGTCGCCGTTGAGGTTCATCGTCGCGATCACGTCGTACTCCGCGGGGCGGGTCAGGATCTGCTGGAGGAACGCATCAGCGATGACGTCCTTCACCAGGATCTTGTCGCCGGGGTCGCCGCCACAGTCATCCCAGCCAACAGCAACGTCGGAGAACTCGTCCCGGACGACCTCGTATCCCCAGGTGCGGAACGCGCCCTCGGTGAACTTCATGATGTTGCCCTTGTGGACCAGCGTCACCGATGATCGGTTGTTGTCGACCGCGTACTGGATCGCCGCCCGAACGAGGCGCTTCGATCCCGTCTCGGAGATCGGCTTGATGCCGATGCCGCTATCGGTGCGGATATCCCAGTCGTACTCGTCGGCCATGAAAGCGAGGAGCTTCGCTACATCTTCGGAGCCAGCTTCGAGTTCCTTACCCGCGTAGACATCCTCGGTGTTCTCTCGGAAGATCACCATGTCGATGAGCTCGGGACGCTTCACCGGGGATGGGACGCCGGTGTACCAACGGACCGGGCGGAGACAGACGTAGAGATCGAGGATCTGGCGCAACGCAACGTTCAGGCTGCGGATACCGCCACCGACCGGCGTCGTGAGCGGGCCCTTGATCCCGACGATGTACTCGCGGAATGCATCGGTCGTTGCCTTCGGCAGCCACTCGCCGGTCTCGTCGAACGCCTTCTGACCTGCGAGAACCTCTTTCCACTCGATCTTGCGTTCCCCGCCGTATGCCTTCTCAACGGCAGCGTCGAGAACCCGCTCGGCCGCCGCCCAGATGTCCGGACCGATTCCGTCACCCTCAATGAACGGGATGATCGGATCT
>JAOZMA010000011.1 GCA_029934555.1 Acidimicrobiia bacterium
GTTCGTCCACTTGGTGACACCGGCCGTATCCCCTGCGGCCTTGGCTTCTTCGGCCTTGAGGATCGCCTGCTTCGCCATCTCGCGAGTCTCTCCGACCTCGTCGGCAGCCTTCTCGATCTTCGTCTCGAGCTGCGTCCGGTGCGCCACGATGTTGGCAGCCTGATTCCGAAGATCCTGATTCTTCTTCTTCGCCTGATCGATCGCCATCTGGATCTCGATCTCGGGATCCATCATGTCATCGGACGTCGACTTGAACCATGACTGGAAGTACAGCCACCATTTCTTGAACATGTGCATCCCTCTTTCGTGGTATCTGCGGTACCTGCAAGTGTAGAAGCGGTATCAACCCCTACGACGACCGCCGCCTCGCGTACGTTTGCTGCTCGTCGACCGAGACCGGGAACCGGAGTTCGACGACCGGCGAGGCGAACGACGCGATGACGCCATCGACCCCATCAGCAGGCCGGTCATCATCGCCGTCGTTCCGGAGGATCTCCGGTGGCTCGGCCTGCGGTAGACGGATTCCGGAACGGGCAGAGGTGTTGTGGAGGGGGCAGCCGGTTGGGTCTTCACCGGCTTCGGTGGAGGGGATTCGCCATCGAGGAGCGCTTCCACGCTATCGAGCCGCCAGATCGCCATATCGAGCTCCTCTGCCGTGGCGATGAGTTCCTGTGGAGAGGCAGCTCCTTCGTAGGTGTCGAGTGCCTCGGCGTATGCAGCGGTCGCAGACTCATAGAGAACCCGAGCAGCGGGATCCGTTGAGGCTGTGACATCGCCTTCGAGATCGATGATGTCGTTCGCGACGGCGTCGAGGCGCTTCTTGACCTCGACGCTCGCGTTCTCTGCCGCCTGCTCGGCGTCACGTTTCGAAGAGCGGGAAGACAACCAGAAAACGAGAGCCCCGCCGGCGATGACGATCAGCAGGAATATCCATCCCACAGGAAGTCCACCGCCTCCCCCTGGTTCGGCGCCGCCGACCGGTTCTCCGATGAGCGTCGCGACGAAGAGCTCAACGACCTCGGTGTCCGAGGAACCATCGAGAGAGACATCGGTCGCCTCGTCGAGCTGCTCGTCCGTGTAGATGTCGGCCTCTGAGCTCCATCCGACCGTCTCGGGAGCGACGACGAGAACGGTCCCCGTCCCGCCCATCTCGTCGAGCGTGTTCTCTGCGTAGATCGTTGCGCCGCCGGAAGGTTCGACGGCCAGGACCGCGACCGAGAGGTTCCCTCCGGCGAAGCGGGCCTCAGCAACTGCGTTCTCGACCGAATCGGAGTTGGCATCGGAGCCGTCCTCGACGAAGTATCCCTGAGCTTGAAGCACTGGAGCGACATCGACGGGTTGAGCTGCAGCAACGAGGACGAAGAGGGCGATAACGGCGAAGATCGAGCGATTCATAGGGCGAGGGTACCTACGAGCAACGCGGTGGCCGTCTACCTCCCCGCCGCTGCTCGAAGGAAGAAGGCCACGTTCGCAGGACGTTCCGCCATTCGACGGGTGAGATACGGATACCAAGCCGTGCCATACGGCACGTAGACACGCACGGGATGTCCCTCGTTGAGGAGGGACCGCTGAAGGTTCCTGCGGACACCGTAGAGCATCTGGAACTCCCACGGTCGGGCACGGTCCTCAGCGAGTCGTTTCGTCAGGGCGATCCGATCGTCATCGTGGGTGGCGATGGCCGGCGTGACCCCGGGAATGGCCATCAGTCGCCGGGTGAGTGCGTCGAAGGCGGCGTCCACGCTATCTCTGTCCTGGTACGCGACCTCGGCCGGTTCGGCGTATGCCCCCTTGCACAGCCGAACAAGCCCCCCGTGGATGACGATTCGGTCGAGGTCTGCCGGGGTGCGATAGAGGTAGCTCTGGATGGCGATGCCGACATTTCCGTGTCGGGCCTGAACTGTCTCGAACGCGGCAACGGTCTTCTCAACGAGCTCCGATTCCTCCATGTCGACAGTTACCGTCGTCCCTGCGTCGGCGGCTCTGGCTGCCAGGGCATCCAGCGACTCGGCGGCGAGGTCATCATCGAGGCCGAGGCCGAGTTGTGTCAGCTTCACGGAGATGTTGGCGTCGAGTCCGCTCTCATGGATCCTGTCGAGGCACTTCAGATAGTCGTCACGGGCCGCGACGGCTTCTGCAGCGTCTGTGACATGCTCTCCGAGATGATCGAGGGAGACTCGTGCCCCGATCTCATTCAGAGATCGCGCGGCAGCGGCAGCATCGTCGATCGTCTCCCCCGCTACGAAGCGAAGAGAGAGACGACGTCCCGTGGAGGACTCGGAGAAGATCTTGCGGACGGTCGATCGATTGGTGACGGCAAGCACGCTTCGACCGACAAGGTTCATCCGTCGGTGTCTCCTGCGGCCCGGCGTCCAAGTTCGCGAGATCGCCTCGAAGCAGCCTGGATAGCGTCCTCGATCAGCGTGCGGAACCCTCCCTCTTCAAGGGCGTACATCGCGGCGGCCGTCGTGCCTCCGGGCGATGTCACGTCGCTCCGCAAGCGGAAAGCACTCTTCTCAGATCCGGCGAGTAGCATCCCCGCCCCGCGAAGGGTCTGGTGGACGATGCGCTCGGCTGCGTAATGCGGGAGCCCTTCACGGATCGCGGCCTCTGTCATAGCTTCGGCCAGGAGAAACGCATAGGCCGGGCCGGTGCCGGACACGGCCGTCACGGCATCGAGGAGATCCTCAGACAACTCGATCGTGTCACCGACGGCGCCGAGAACGACGGCGGCGTCTTCGATCGCTGCGGCATCGGCATGCGCACCACCGCAGTAGGCCGTCATGCCCTCATCGATGGCGGCAGGCGTGTTCGGCATGGATCGAACGATCGGGATTCCCGGTAGCTCGGTCTCGTACGAGGCGATCGTCACGCCAGCCGCGATCGAGACGACGACTTGGTCTGCCTCGAGGGTGTCGCGGATCTGGTCCAGGAGCCCCGGCACATCCTTCGGCTTGACCGCCACAAGGATCACCCGTTTCCCGGCTACCGCCTGTGCGGCATCGGAAGTCGTCGTGACCCCCGTGAGGAACTCGACCTCTCTGATCCGCTCCTTCCGGCGGTCGGTAATGGAGAGATCGCTGATCTCCCAGCCCGCACGCAGCAGACCGAGAGCGAACGTCTCTCCCATTGATCCGGCTCCGAGAATGGCAACAGTCGGTTTCATGCCCGCAACTCTACAACGACCTCAAGGACCGAGGGTGGCCCGGAAGTAGCCCGCTGTCGCTTCGTCGAACGCAACAAGGCGGATCACGTCGAGTTGGCCCCCGTCGTCGATCCATGTTCGGGCTGTCTGCGCGATGACTCGACATGCATCCTCGGGTGGATAGCCGAAGATCCCGGCAGAGATCGCCGGCACCGCGATCGACTTCGCATCGAGACCGGCGCCCGCATCGAGCGCCGCGCGCACCGCTCGGGCGAGGAGCGCTTCGTTGTCCTGATCGATTCGGTAGACGGGGCCGACGACATGGATGACGTGGCGAGCCGCCATATCCCCTGCAGATGTGGTCGCCGCCTCTCCCGGTCGTACCGGACCGTGCTCCTCGACCCATGTCACGGACTCAGCATCGATCGTTGGTCCCCCGGCCCGGGAGATCGCTGCCGCGACGCCGCCACCGTGAGCCAGATGCTCGTTCGCAGCATTGACGATCGCATCCACGTTCTGCTTCGTGATATCACCCTGGACGACTTCGATCCGCGTCACCATCTATCCCTCGATCTCAATAGCAGCCGTCGAACGTGCCAAGCCCGTCAAGCGTTCTATCTGTGATGCGAAGCGATCTGGATCGCCCGTTGTGAGATAGCGAGTAGCACCGGAGCCTGTACCTCCGTGGTCTGATCGCACCCTGGCGACCTGCAGTGCGACGGCAGGAGCCGGATCGATGACGCTCACATCGTCGCCCGCGGCTGCCTGGATCTGGTCGGCAACGAACGAGTAATGGGTGCACCCGAGCACGATCGTGTCGGCACCCCGTCCCACGACGTCGGCCGTGAACCGTCGGACCAGGTCGTCGACGTTGTCTCCGTCTTCGATAGCCGCTGCAAGGCCGGGACAAGCGCGCGCAACGACGGAGACTCCCCTGGCATGACGGTCGACGACCGAAGAGAACAACTCTCCCTGAAACGTTGCCTCGGTAGCGAGCACGCCGATGGTTCCGCGCTGGGTGGCCCCGACCGCCGGCTTAACCGCCGGCTCCATGCCGACGAACGACACGGATGGGAACCGATCCCGGAGCTCGTGAAGCGCTGCGGCCGATGCACTGTTGCAAGCGACAACGATGGTGGTCACGCCGGCACCGATCAGGTACTCGCTGATGGCGAATGCCCGCTCTCTCACCATGGTGAGACCACGCTCGCCGTATGGGGAGTACGCCTGATCCGCGACGTATACGAGATCGCTCTCGGGGAGGAGCGCTCGCACCTCCGAAAGAATGCCGAGACCACCAACCCCGGAGTCGAAGATCCCGATCGGGCCTTCGATCACCAGGAGTCACCGTGGCGATTTCGATACGCAACCTCGCTCATCGACTTCCTGCCGCCAAAGTTCCGCGGTGCAGCGTCGTCCGCCGGATAGCCGATGGCGACCGCGTACCTGCATCGGGTACCGTCGGGGAGGCCGAGTATCGAGCCGGCATCAGCTTCTCGGTGCAGCGTGATCGGGCACGATGCCAATCCGAGTGCATCGGCGGCGAGCATCACGTTCTGGGCGACACGTCCCGTGTCGAATTCGTAGCCGCCGGCCTCTTCCACCAGCGCGAGGGCGATCGATGCTGCTCGGAGGGGATCGGTGAAGTCGCCACATTCGCTAAGACGTTCCTTCTGCGTGCCGTTGACAACGATGAAGGACCAGTTCTGGAGGTTCTTGCTGCTCCCCGTCCAACGAGCCGCTTCGAGTAGCTGTTCGATCAGGTCGTCCGCAGGCGGCTCGTCGCTGTAGGAGCGCAGGGCACGAAGGTTGAGGATCTGGTCGTAGCGATCATTGGTGGTCATGGTGCCAGCGTACCCATGAGAAAGGGACCGGGGTGACCCCGGTCCCTTTCTGTCAACAGTTGGTGTCGGTTCAGCCGAGGAGCTTCGCCTTCTGGGATGCGTACTCGTCATCAGTGAGCTTGCCTGCATCGTGAAGATCCGACAGCGTCTTCAGCTGGTCGGCAGTCGTCTCGGTACCGGCAGCTTGGCGGATGTACGCGGTCTGCGCCTGCTGCGCCGCGGCAGCCTGGTCCATGGAACGTTCCTGCATCTTGCCGCCTTCGGCGATCAGATACACGAGCACACCGAGGAGCGGCAGGAAGATGATGAAGATCGTCCAAGCCGCCTTCGCCCATCCGGACACCGGGCTGCGGAAGATGTCGATGAAGATCGTGATGAGGAGCCAAATCCAGATCACGAACATGAAGAACATCAACATCCACCAGAACATGTTGAGTATTGGGTAGTTAGCGAGCAGCGGCACGGAGCCCTCTTTCTTATTGGATGACCGTTTGCATCGGTCGAACCCGCGAGAGCATACGTCTCGCAGGCATCGCCCGTGGCAAGAATCCTAGCGGACTAGGTTCCCTTGTCACTACCCCCCTAGAAGGATTCCACCGCCAGATCCATGAGTCCGCCGTCTTCAGTCTGCGCAAGCTCGCGACGGAGGGTCGCCTGCGGCAGGACCGTCCTTGCGAAGTACCGCGCCGATGCGATCTTGCCTTCGTAGAAGGCCCGATCAGACTCACTCGCCCCCGGCAGCGCCTCAAGGGCGACGTCCGCGTGCCGGATCAGCAGCCACCCGATGACAACCTCGGCGAGGCTCTCGAGAAGTGGCGTCGTATGCAAGCCCGTCTTGTAGATCTCAGGCGGGTCCTGCATGGCAGCCATCGAGAAGCCGACGAGTGCCCCAACATGGTTCTGGACGTCCTCGAGCGCCTTGCCGAGGAGTTCGCGTTCGACGGCCATCTCCTCGGAACCATCCTTGATCGTCTCGAGAATGCTCTGGCCGAGCACCATGAGCGTCGCACCCTGGTCTCTGGCGATCTTCCTGAAGAAGAGGTCGAGACCCTGGATCGCGGTCGTGCCTTCGTAGATCGTGTCGATCTTGGCGTCACGGATGTACTGCTCGATCGGATAGTCGCGGGTGTAGCCCGAGCCTCCGAAGACCTGGAGCGACTGGGCGAGCAATTCGTAGGCTTTCTCCGACGAGTACCCCTTCACCATCGGGAGCATCAGATCGTTGAGCTTGGCCCACTGCTCCTCCTCGGGATGCAGGTGCGCCATGTCGAGCAGCCACGCTGCATACATCGACAAGGCTCGCAACCCCTCTGCGTAGACCTTCTGGTTCATCAGCATCCGCCGTACGGCGGGATGGTGGATGATCGTCACCCGCGGGGCAGTCTTGTCCCGGACCTGTGTCAGGTCGGAAGATTGGACGCGTTCCTGGGCATACTCGAGGGCATTCAGATATCCGGTCGACAGCGTCCCCGCCGCTTTGACCCCGATCGACATTCGTGCGTCCTCGATGACCAGGAACATCTGGCGAATACCGTCGTGCACGTCACCGACGAGGTAGCCAACCGCCGGCTTGTCGACACCGAAAGACAACTCAACGGTCGTTGACCCACGGATCCCCATCTTGTCCTCGAGATTCGTCGTGACGACGCCGTTGCGCTCGCCGAGCGAGCCGTCTTCGTTGATGAGGTACTTGGGGACGATGAACATCGAGAGGCCCTTGGTCCCCGGTGCGGCACCTACTGGACGCGCGAGGACGACGTGGATGATGTTGTCGTAGTAGTCATTGTCGCCGGATGTGATAAACCGCTTCACGCCCTCGATGTGCCACATGTCCCCCTCGACGTGGATGGCCTTCGTGATACCGGCCCCGACGTCGGAGCCCGCATCGGCCTCGGTGAGCACCATCGAGGAGCCCCAGTTCTGCTCCACCATCGGGATAGCGAACTTCTCGATCTGCTCCGGGGTGCCGACTGCCTCGATGACCCGCGCCATCAGGCCACCGATGGGATAGAGCGAGATCGCACCGTTCGCACCGGCGAAGAACTCGGCGGCGGCCCAGCGCAGCGTCTCAGGGGCGCCGAAGCCTCCAAGGGCCTGCGAGACGCCGACGAGATGCCATCCACCATCGTGGAGTGCATCGAGGCTCTTCTTGACGCCGTCGGGGAGTTCGATGTTGCCGTCGACCAGTTTGAGTTTCGTGCGATCGGCCTCTACGAAGCTCTCGGCGAAATCCTCGGTCGCAAGACGATCGACCTCTCGCAACATGTCCATGGCCGTGTCATGGTCGATCTCTTCGAACGGCGCTTTGCCGAGATACTCATCGACGCCGTATGCCTCGAACAGGTTGAACTGGATGTCCCGAAGGTTGCTCTTGTAGTGGCTCATTGATCACTCCCCGGCTGGTGTCACCATCGTGTTCCCGGCGGCGAACAGACCCGGGGGCGAACCACCGGTCGTCCGACTTTTTGAGTATACACTCCATTTTGGAGTGCTCACTCAAGATCGAAGTATGATCGGCTTCGAAGGAGGCCCGTGATGGTCCGGTACCAGGTCGGCATCAGAACCGAGAGGAAGATCCTCGAAGCGACCCGCGAACTGCTGGCCGAGGGTGGTTTCGATGCCTCAACGCTCAAGGCGATCTGCGACAGGGCCGGTGTGCAGGCCGGTTCGTTCTACAACATCTTTCCTTCCAAGGAACAGGCCATCATGCAGGTCACCAAGGAGGCGATCCAGGCCGTCGATCCCGACCCCGAGGACTCCGGCACGGAGACACTCGACGACCTCGTGGACGCCTACATCCGTTTCGTCACCGACCAGTCCGATCTTGCCCGCGTCTACCTACAGATCGCCGTCTCGAGCAGCAGCGACGACTCGGTCGCACGACGGTTTCTCCGGCACCACGTTCGACGCGTCGAACGGTTCGCCGACGCTCTGGTGCGCGAGGTCGATGTCACCACACCGGAAGATGCAACGGCGAAGGCCGAGGTGCTCCTTGGTGCTCTTGATGGTCTGGCATTTCGATGGGTGCTCGACCGGTCGTTCGACTTCGCAAGGCACGCGAGGTTCGCCGTCGCTCAGTGCCGCCGTTAGCGCTCCGTCTCCAGTGCGGGTGTTCGTACCATGACGACCAGACTCGACAATCCGGAGGACCAGATGGAATTCGCCCTTCAGACCAGCGGCCTCTACGAGGACGTTCTCGAAGCGGCCCTCTTCTCTGAAGAGCGAGGGTTGCCTGCCATCGCGCTCCCCGATCACTATCTCATGTCCCTCGACGAGGAGGCGGCCAAGACAACGCCTGCCTCCGACGCCCTCATCCAACTTGCCGGCCTGGCACGGGACACGACCGACATCGAACTCGTCGTCCTGGTCTCTCCCATCACCTTCAGACATCCAGCCGTTCTCGTAAAGACCGCCATCACGATCGACCGGATGTCCGGGGGACGTTTCACGTTGGGGATCGGAACAGGTTGGATGGACCGCGAGCACGAAGTGTTCGGATTCGACTACCCACCGATGCCGGAGCGATTCGACAGGCTGGAGGAGGCGCTCGCCTACGTGAGTGCTGCACTCTCCGACGAACCCACCGGATTCTCTGGAGAGCATTTCACTCTCGAGGCGTTCCCGATCTCGCCCCGTTCAACCGGGACGGTCAAGCTCCTCGTCGGGGGAACCGGAGCCTCGAAGACACCCAGACTGGCTGGGCTCTACGCCGACGAGTTCAACGTCTTCCTGGGAGAAGACCTGCCGGGTCGAATCGACCACGCCAGGGAGACCGCGGAAGCGGCAGGACGCGACCCGAACGCCCTCATGTTGTCGAGTGCAGGGCCGATCATCGGCGCTGCTTCGCAGACGGAGCTGGATACCAAACTCGATGGCCTCGCAGCGGATGCGGGATCAAGCAGGGACGACCTTGTCGAACAACTCGAGAAGCGTGGGACACCGGTCGGCACCTATGGTCAACTTCGAGAGCAGTTCACAAGACTTGAGGATCTCGGTATCACCCGGTTCTACATCCAGGGCATTCGCGACAACGACTATCGAAGCGAGCTCCTCGACGCCCTCAGGAGTTGATTCAACTACCGTTAGGCCTGTGAACGACACGATGCTCAACATCGGGGGGCCGGTCCGGATCACGGACTACGGCGGAGAGGGCTCGCTCCTTCTCCTCGTCCATGGTCTCGGCGGTTCGACCGAGAACTGGAACGTCGTCGGCCCGGACCTCTCCGCATCCGGCCACGCTGTGGCCCTCGACCTCATCGGATTCGGCGACTCCGAACCCGGGGATCGGCGACCAAGCGTGGAAGACAATGCAAGGCTCCTCGCTGAAGTGATCCAACTGCTCGGCTACGAGAGAGCCACGTTGATCGGCAACTCCATGGGCGGCCTCATCTCCCTCATCACGGCCGCCGAGCATGCCGACCGTGTCGAACGGATCGTGCTCGTCAACCCCGCCCTACCCGTGAGCCGTAGGCATCCGCCGGACTTCGAGGTTCTGACCAAACTCCTCGGCCCGCTGGTCCCCGGCATCGGCGTTCCGGCGTTCAAGGCCTATCGGGCATCTCATTCGCCGGAAGAAGAGACCACAGAGACGTTGCGGATGATCACCGCCGATCCATCGACGGTGTCGGATTTCGCCAAGCGAAGTCTCACCGAAGCCAACCGGCGCAGACGCGGGCGGGATTGGGTGATTCCGGCGTTTCTCGAAGCCGACCGGTCCATCGCTCGCTACGTGCTGCGCCCCCGCCGCTACCGCAAGCTGATCCACCGGATCGGCGCCCCGACACTGCTCATCCACGGAGCGGAGGACCGACTCGTGTCGGTCGACTCCGCCAGGTGGGCTGCATCTGAACGACCCTGCTGGCAGTACGTGGAGATGGCGAACGTCGGTCACGTCCCGATGATCGAAGCAACCGATCTCTTCGTCTCCACCGTCAGCGAGTGGCTCGCCGAGTAGCGGTCAGTTCACGACCGGGTAGCCCTGCTCGTACCAGTTGACGATCCCGCCGTCGATCTCGTAGACCTCGGTGAATCCCAGGCTCTTCATCGTCTTGACGGCATCGGATGATCGATTCCCGGTTCGGCAATACATGACGTACGGCACGTCCTTGTCGAGCGTGTCGAGTTGGTCGGCGAAGTCGTCGGCGTAGAAGTCGACCATGATCGCGTCGGCGAGACGGGCTTCGTTGAACTCTTCGGGAGTGCGGATGTCGAGAACGACGAGACCCGCCGGATCATCTGCGATCACCTGAGCGGCATCAGCAGGAGAGACCAACTCGATGCTCTGTGTGGTCGTGTCCGAAGAGCATGCAGTCACAAGAATCGACAGCGCGAGTATCAGTAGGAGCAGGCTTCGGATCAGTCGTGGTTTCATCGTGGAGTGTCTCCTTCTTGTTCGCCGGAGTGCCGACGTGTCATGCCATTCCGAGATCAACGAGCCCGCCGGTGAGGTTGGCCACAACCCCGAAACCGCGTCGGACCAGGTATTCCGCTGCCACTCCCGACCGATTCCCGGATCGACACACGAGCAGGATCGCACGGTCGCCGTCGAGTTCGTCAAGCTTGTCCGGCAGCGACCCGAGCTTGATGAGAACGGAGCCCGGGAGTGTTCCCATCGCCCACTCGAAGGGTTCACGCACGTCGATGATCACGGCGTTGTGTTCCTCGCTCCAGACCCGCCAATCGCGAGCAGGAACGAGGCGTACGGCCGGAATCGGTCTCTCACCGCTCACGTGAGTTGGATGAACAGCTTCTCGAGCCGCATCGGGTCGTAGCCCTCAAGCGCTGCCCGTTCCGGGTCGGCTGCGCACATGGCCATCGTTGCGGCGAAGTACTTGTAGCCGGCGTGCTCGAGTGCCCGCATAGAAGCGGAGAACTGGGTGATAACGTCGGAGCAATCCCGATCTTCTTCGAGCATGCCCTGGATCCCACGGATCTGCCCCTCGACGCGGCGCAGCCTCGTCAGGATGTCGTGGACCTCTGTCTCTCCCATCTGCATACGGCGAGGATATACCCCCATGGGGTATACGGATGAGCAAGGGTCGATGTTCCCAAGAAATCCGGAATTGATATAACCCGACTCAGGTTATGCTATCCGTAACGACTCAAAGGTAGCTTGCGCCATCGCGGGCACAACGACACGAAGGAGCACCCCACATGGGACGCGCCGTAGGTATCGACCTCGGAACCACCAACTCTGTCATCTCGACACTCGAGGGCGGAGAACCAAAGATCATCACGAACGCAGAAGGCCACCGCACGACCCCCTCGGTCGTCGCGTTTGCCAAGAACGGCGAGGTCCTCGTCGGCGACCAGGCGAAGCGCCAGGCGATCACGAACCCCGACCGCACTGTCCGGTCGGTCAAGCGACACATGGGCACCGATTGGAGCATGGAGGTTGACGGCAAGGACTACACCTCGCAGGAGATCGCAGCCCGCATCCTCATGAAACTCAAGCGGGATGCCGAAGCCTTCCTCGGCGAACCGGTCACCGAAGCCGTGATCACCGTCCCCGCCTACTTCGGCGACGCCCAGCGTCAAGCCACCAAGGAAGCCGGACAGATCGCGGACCTCGAAGTACTCCGCATCATCAACGAGCCGACGGCAGCTGCGCTGGCGTACGGGCTCGACAAGAGCGATGACGACCACCTCATCCTCGTCTTCGACCTCGGAGGCGGAACGTTCGACGTGTCCGTCCTCGAGATCGGCGAAGGGGTCTTCGAAGTCAAGTCGACGCACGGTGACACGAAACTCGGCGGCGACGACTGGGATGACAAGGTCATCAACTGGCTCGTAGAAGGGTTCCAGAGCGAGAACGGCGTCGACCTGTCGAACGACGCGATGGCCATGACGCGCCTCAAGGAGGCTGCCGAGAAGGCCAAGATCGAGCTGTCATCCGTCATGGAGACCGAGATCAACCTCCCGTTCATCACAGCGACGAACGAGGGGCCGATCCACCTCCTCCGCAAGCTCACGCGATCCGAGTTCGAGCAGATGACCGATGACCTCGTCCAGCGGACACGGATGCCGTTCGAAGAGGCTCTCAAGGACGCGGGCGTAACGATGGACGACATCGACGACGTGATCCTCGTCGGCGGTTCGACCCGGATGCCTGCTGTCCAGACGCTCGTCAAGGAGCTCGCGGGTAAGGAGCCGAACAAGGGCGTGAATCCCGACGAGGTCGTCGCTGACGGCGCTGTACTCCAGGCCGGCGTGCTCACGGGTGACGTGAAGGGAATTCTTCTCCTCGACGTCACGCCGCTGACGCTCGGTGTCGAAACCGAGGGCGGTGCTGCGACGAAGATGATCGAGCGCAATACGACCATCCCGACCCGCCGTTCCGAGATCTTCACGACGGCGGCCGACAGCCAGCCCGAGGTCGAGATCCACGTCCTGCAGGGCGAGCGCGCGATGGCTTCTGACAACAAGAGCCTCGGACGCTTCAAGCTGCCGGGCATCGCTCCGGCGCCACGTGGTGTCCCCCAGATCGAGGTGACGTTCGACATCGATGCCAACGGCATCGTCTCGGTGTCGGCCAAGGATCTTGGTACCGGCCAGACCCAGCAGGTGACCATCACCGG
Source organism: Acidimicrobiia bacterium (assembly GCA_029934555.1). Taxonomy (GTDB): domain Bacteria; phylum Actinomycetota; class Acidimicrobiia; order Spongiisociales; family UBA5794; genus JAHEEL01. Next base: position 12,564 of record JAOZMA010000011.1, read on the forward strand.
CGGCACGGCCCTTTCCGACGACGACATCGATCAGATGGTCAAGGATGCGGAAACGCACGCCAAGGACGACGCAGATCGCAAGGAAGCGGTGGAAGCCCGCAACCAGGCGGACCACACGGTGTACCAGATCGAGAAGCAACTCGCCGAGCACGGCGACAAGCTGACCGATGATGAGCGGAAGCCGCTCGACGACAAGGTCGCCGAGATCCGCGCCCTGCTCGAGATCGATAGCACCGACCCGGAGACGCTGAAGAACGCCGCCAACGACCTGATGACCTCCTCGCAGATCCTCGGTGAGAAGATCTACGCAGCGTCCGCAGCCGAAAGCGCCGCCGCGGAGGCGGGCGATGCAAGCGATGCACCGTCCGATGACGACGAGGTCGTCGAAGCCGAGGTGGTGGAGGACGATGACGAGTCCTGAAGAGAGGCGACAGGCAACAGGCGACAGGCAACAGGCAGTTGCCGATAGCCAACAGCCCGAACCTGCGGTTTCCTCCCCCTCAGGGGGGGGTGCCGCCGCGGGCGGCGGAGGGGGCCAGGAGGGACGCCAGACGCCAGACGCCAGGCACCAGCCCGAAGTTGATGCCCCGCAGGACCTGACAGTCGAGATCCTCGAACCTGATGTGGGGCCAACGGCGCATGAGCTTGGGCTCGAACTCCCGGACGATCCGGCCGCTGCTCAGGACCTGCTCCTTCGCGAACTACACGAAGCCCGCCAAGAAGCTGGTGAACAGCTTGCGATGCTCCAACGCGTCGCTGCTGACTTCGACAACTTCCGTCGACGGGTCGAGCGCGACCAGACCGAGAACGTCGAGCGCGCTTCCCAGCGCGTTATCGAAGGACTCCTCCCGACACTCGACGCGTTCGACGCTGCAACGGCGTTCGAGCCACAGAGCGCTTCAGAGGAGAAGATCCGGGAAGGCATGTCGTCAACCCGGAGCCAGCTCCTGGAGACACTCGCCCGTGAGGGGTTCGAGCCGATCCCGGCCGCCGGCGAGGTCTTCGATCCGAAGGTTCATGAAGCCGTGTCCGGTCCCGGCAGTGATGGCGACGGCAACCTGGTTGTCGGCACCGAACTGCGGCGGGGATACGTCATGCGCGGGCGGGTGATCCGACCGACACTGGTTACGGTGGAGCATGCGTAAGGAATGGCTGGAGAAGGACTACTACACCACGCTTGGTGTCTCCAAGGACGCGAGTGCCAAGGAGATCAAGAAGTCGTTCCGGAAGCTCGCTCGCGAGTTCCATCCAGACAACAACCCCGACGATGCAGTCGCCGAGGCGCGGTTCAAGGAGATCAACGAGGCGTACGACACACTCTCTGACGACGAGGACCGCAAGGAGTATGACCACGTTCGAGAGATGGGCTACTTCGTCGGTGACCAGGGCGGACAGCAGCAGTACGTGCGTGTCGAGGATCTCTTCGGTGGTGCAGCAGGGGGCGGCGGCGGTCATGGCGGTGGCGGATTCCAGGATCTCCTCGGCGGTCTCGGAGACCTCTTCGGTCAGGATGCCAGGTACCAACCACCCCGGCCGATGGCCGGAAGGGATCTCCAAACCGATATCTCGCTCACGTTCCACGAGGCGCTCGTAGGACCAACGAAGTCGATCGGCGTCGACGGTCGGACCGTCAAGGTCAAGGTGCCTCAAGGCATCGCCGACGGCACGAAGGTTCGGTTGAAGGGCAAGGGAGAGCCGGGAGTGAACGGTGGCCCCGCAGGCAATCTCTTCGTGCGAGTGCATGTTGCAGAACACCCGATCTTTGGACGCTCCGGGAAACGTGACCTCACCATCCATGTACCGATCACATTCCCTGAAGCAGCTCTCGGCGCGGTGATTCAGATCCCCACACTCGATGGCACGACGAGGATCCGCGTCCCCGCAGGGACGCAAGGCGGAACGAAGATGAAGGTGTCCGGAAAGGGTGTCGAGACGTCAAACGGCAGCGGCGATTTGCTCGTTACGATCGGGGTGGCCGTGCCGACCGATCTCACCGACACACAGAGACAGCTTCTCGAGACACTTCGAGATGATGAGTCGCCCGTGAACCCGCGCGAACACCTGGGGGTGTGACATGGGCAAACAGGAAGACGCCGTCTACATCATCTCGGTCGCTGCGGAGCTCTCCGGTATGCACCCGCAGACACTGCGCATCTACGAACGGCGGGGCCTCATCACTCCGTATCGCACGCCCGGCGGCACCCGGCGCTACTCACAGGCCGACATCGAGCGACTGCTGCTGATCCAGGAGCTGACGAACACCGGTGTGAACCTCGAAGGAGTGCGCCGGGTCATGAGCCTCGAGAGCCAGAACTCACGCCTCCGCAACCAGGTCGACCGGCTGAGACGACTGTTGGAGGATTCGGATGCCCGGTTCACCGGAGATCCGGAGCGACGCACCGTCATCAAGATGGGTGTCGTCACGCGAAGGAACCTCCCGGATGTCCGACGCAAGAATCCCTTCGATGGCCGCCGAGTAGCGGAGTGACCGAGTAGCTGAGTAGCGTCGGGCTCCCCATTGGAGGAAGCCATGACACTCGACGTTCCCGCGATTCGCTCACAGTTCCCAGCGCTGTCCCGCATGGTCGGTGGACAGCCCGCTGCGTATCTCGACGGGCCCGGCGGTACGCAGGCTCCGGAGTCGGTCATCCATGCAATGGCAGGGTTCATGAGAGCCGGGGGGAGCAACCATGGGGGCCCGTTCGCGAGTTCGCGTGAGACCGATGCCGTGACCGAGTCGGCACGCGAAGCCATCGCAGATCTCTTCGGGGCATCACCGAATGAGATCGCATTCGGTCAGAACATGACCTCGCTAACCCTCTCGGTGAGCCGAGCTCTCGGTGCAACGTGGGACCCCGGTGACAACATCGTCGTGACACGGCTCGATCACGACGGGAACGTATGGCCGTGGGTCATCGCCGCTCGAGACGCTGGCGCCGAAGTGCGGTGGCTCGACTTCGATCCAGACGACGGGTGTCGCCTCGAGACCGAGACCATCGACACGCTCATCGACGAGCGGACCCGTCTCGTCGCTATGACACGTGCCTCGAACGCGGTCGGCACGATCACCGATCCCAAGCCGGTCATCGATGCCGCTCACGCGGTCGGTGCACTCACCTACATCGACGCCGTCCACTATTCACCGCACGGTCTCGTCGACGTCGCAGCGCTCGGTACGGACTTCCTCGCGGCCTCGGCATACAAGTTCTTCGGTCCGCATACCGGCTGCCTCTACGGACGGAGCGAAGTGCTCGACGCCGTCGACGCCTACAAGATCCGCGCGGCGCCCGACACCTCGCCGGACAAATGGGAGACCGGGACACAGAGCTTCGAAAGCCTCGCCGGTGTGGCAGCCGCCGTCGACTACATCGCATCACTGGGAGAAGGAGATACACGTCGGGATCAGCTTCGATCGGCGATGGATCAGATCGGCGTGTACGAACGGTCACTCTCCGAACGGTTCTTGGGCGGCATCGCAGACATCCCCGGCGTCACTCTGTACGGGCGCAATGCCGCCGATGGCCGGACACCGACGTTCGCCATCTCGGTCGACGGCACGCACCCCCATGCTGTTGCCGAAGCTCTCGGAGATCAGGGCATCTTCGTCTGGTCGGGTGACTATTACGCCGTGGAGGTGATGAGCCGGCTCGGCGTCGCAGACACAGGCGGTCTCGTCCGGATCGGCTTCGCTCACTACAACACCGCCGAAGAGGCCGACCGTGTTCTCGGCTCCCTCACCGGACTCGCAGGCGCCGGTTCGACATGAGCCGATTCGCAAACGACTTCGTGTTCGGGGTCGCCGCCTCCGCCTATCAGATCGAGGGGGCGTGGGACGAGGACGGAAAAGGTGAGTCGATCTGGGATCGGTTCGTCCGAGAGCCGGGCCGAATCCTCGATGGGGCCACGGGCGACGTCGCATGCGACCACTACCACCGCTTCCCGGAAGACGTGGCGTTGATGGCCTCTGCCGGGATTCCGGCCTACAGCCTCACCACCGCATGGACGAGGATCATCCCCGACGGGCTTGGACCCGTCGAACCGAGGGGAATCGCTTTTTACGATCGTCTCGTCGACGAACTGCTCGAGAACGGCATCACCCCATATGTGACGCTCTATCACTGGGATCTCCCCCAGGGCCTCCAGGACCGTGGCGGATGGGCCAACCGCGACACCGTCGATGCTTTCGCCCGGTATGCCGACGTCATGAGCGCCGCACTGGGCGATCGGGTCAAACACTGGAAGACCCATAACGAGCCATGGGTGGCGTCGTTCATCGGTTACAGGGACGGTTCGTTCGCCCCCGGCCATACGGACTTCTCCGAGGCACTCACCGCTGCCCACCACATCCTGCTCTCCCACGGGAGGGCCGTCCCTGTCATCCGGGCGAACGTTCCGGACGGTGAGGTGGGCATCGTCGTCGACTGTCGCCCGTCAGTTCCTGCGACCGACTCCGCCGAGGACGTCGCCGCGCAGCAACACTTCGACGGTTTTCGAAATCGTTGGTTCTTCGATCCGATCTTCGGGAAGGGCTACCCCTCGGACATGGTCGAGGCGTATCGGGAGCGCGGGCGATTCGACGCGGAGCAACCGCCGTTCGTGCTTCCCGGTGACCTCGACGAGATCGCTGTTCCGATCGACTTCATCGGCATCAACTACTACACGGCCCTCGAGGTAGCCGCCGGGGCCGAAGAGACAGAGGACACGGGCATAGCCCCGGGACCGAACCCCCCGGACGGTTACACCGAGATGGGATGGCCGATCGTTCCGTCGGCGCTCACGGCGTTCTTGAAGCGCATCCACGACGATTACGGCGCCACGGACATCCGTGTTACTGAGAACGGCGCCTCCTACTCGGACGGCCCGGGTCCCGATAGGGCGGTTCATGACGAACGGAGGATCGAGTATCTCCGGGTCCATATCCAGGCGGTCGCCGATGCGATCGAACTCGGCGTTCCCGTGACCGGCTACTTCGTGTGGTCCATTCTCGACAACTTCGAATGGGCGCTCGGCTACTCGCAGCGTTTCGGACTCGTTTGGGTCGACCATGAGACGGGCGAGCGTGTTCCGAAGGACAGCCTCGCCTGGTATGGCGAGGTGATCGCCACACGGTCGCCCGACTGAAGGACCGCGGCAATCGATCGTGTCTGGAACCATGACTAGTCGTGTCGTAAGGGGACACGCGGATAAGTGGACGGACTGTCTCAAGGTGCGTTCCTGTCCTGTCCCCCCGGCCGAAGGACGGGGGTCGGTGTTTGTCTGGAGGATGCCCCCCCGCCTGTCGGCGGTGGGACAGGAATGCGGGCGCCTCCCCGAGACCGCCTATCCTCTGATCCTCTAAGCACAAGTGATGCCAGAGGGTCGGGAATCAATCGACCTGACTGAGGTTGCCACACACATGGACTTCCAAGAACTGCTCGATCAGCGCGCCGGCAAGGACGACTTCTTTCGGTTGAGCCCACAGTCTCCGATCCCTGAGGCTGACAGAGCCGGGTTTGAAGGACTCCACTACTACGAGCCAACCACAGCCCTCGTCTTCACCGTCCCCGTGGCCGCCGTGGATCCCGAGCCGGTGCAGGTCGGGACGACGACCGGCGAGGAGCGCACATACCATCGCGTCGCCACCGCGACCTTCAGCGTCGAAGGCAGCGACGTAACCCTCGGCCTCTATTCCACCGGCCATCCGGGTCTCTTCCTCCCCTTCCGCGATGCCACGTC
>JAOZMA010000199.1:0-4348 GCA_029934555.1 Acidimicrobiia bacterium
ACAACGCCATGATCATCGACCCCTACGGCAAGATCCTGGCCGAAAGCGACAGCCTCGATAATGACATGGTGACCGCCCGTCTCGACCCCGCCAGAATCGACATGAGTACCGGTCAACGGTGGCTGCGTGGCCGACGGCCCGAACTCTACGGACCACTCGCCGAACCCGCTGACACTCTCGACCCTCGCACCGTTCGGTTCTCCAGGGCACCCACCTCTTCGTCCTAAGCCTGCCAACATGGGCTCTCATCGGAGGTACCCATCTTGTTGGTCGGGAGTGTTGAAGCAACGCTATTGATCCTGCTTCTGATCATCGTGTTCGGTCCGATCATCGCCGAGCGGTTCCAGATCCCTGGTCTGATCGGCCTCATCTTCGGGGGCATGCTCTTCGGTCCCTTCATGATCGGGTGGCTGGGATCGGCCGGCCTCGTCGCCGACCTTGGGGCGATCGGCATCCTCTACCTGATGTTCCTCGCTGGCGTGAGCTTCAACCTTCGGGCGTTCCTCGAGAACCGCAACAGCGCCATCGCCTACGGGCTCCTCGGCTTCATCATCCCCTTCGTTCTGACCATCTGGGTGGCCATCTCGTTCCTCGACTTCGGCCTTCTCGCTGCCGCTCTCATCGGCGCCATGTGGGCATCCAACACTCTGCTGGCATATCCGGATGTGAGGGCGGCCGGGCTTCAGAACAACTCCGCTGTAAGCGCAGCCGTCTCCGCAGGCGTCGTCGCGGATCTCCTGTCACTGACCGTGCTTGCTATCGCCACGGCCACCGTCGTCATTGACGCTGACACGTCGACAGGAGCGGAGGCGACCGTTTCGAATCCTTCGATCCCCATCTGGCTGGCCATTCCAATCCTCATGGCCTTCACGCTGTGGCTGCTTCCCAAGATCACCGAGTGGTTCTTCGTGGAGGTCGGCCGGAGCAGGATGCAACGATTCGTCTTCGTCCTCGCGGGTATGGCGGCGGGAGCATCCATCGCGCTTCTCGGCGGCATCGAGGGGCTCATCGGTGCCTTCCTCGCGGGTCTGGGGATGAACCGACTCATCCCCAGCAGGGGCCAGTTGATGCACCAGATCGATTTCGTCGGCAACGCCATATTCATACCGGCTTTCATGGTCTCGATCGGGTTGAGCATCAACCCTGCGCTGCTGTTCGACATCGAGACGCTGGCATTGGCGCTTCTCTTCACGGGCTTCGTCATCGCCGGCAAGTCGACGGCCGCCATCATCACCGGGAAGTACTTCAAGTTCTCCTGGAACGAGATCGGCCTCATGTCCTCGTTGAGCTTCGGACAAGCCGCATCGACACTGGCGATCGCCCAGGTGGGTGTCCATCTCGGGCTATTCGGACAGGAGATCGTGAATGCGGCGGTGCTCGCGATCGTCGCCACCGCACTCATCACGTCCTACGGAACACGTTTCTTCATCAGAAGAGTTCCGCGACCGGTTGCACCTCCTGCGACTCTCGGGGAGACGGTCCTCGTCGACGTCAGAGCCAACGGATCCGATCTTGAGACCTTGATGGCGCTCGCTGGAAGCATCGCCCGGCCTGACGACGGATTGGTCATTCCGTATACGGTGCCGGGCCCGGGACAAAAGGATCTGGCACAGGCCCGCGTCGATGAGGCCACCGAGGCCGCCGCCGCCCTCGGGTATGACACTGATGGGTTGGTTCGTGTCGATGAGTCGTTCGCCGACGGAACGCTCCACCTGATCGAAGAGGACGATGGTTCGCTCGTGCTCCTCTCGTGGGCCGGGCCGCGTTTCCCTTCCGACTATGTCTTGGGCAACGACATCGACGGAATCGGTGAACGCTCGCCCGTTCCGACGATGGCGGTTCGCGTGCTTCGGCCGTGGAACAGGGTGGTCGTCCTAACCGGGAACGCCGAGACGGATTGGAAACAAGAGGACGCACTCCTGGCACTGGCTGCCGTGCGACGCATCAGGAGCACAAGGAACGTCCCGCTCGTCGTCATCACATCCGACCGTGAACTCGTCGAGGACAGAGTTGGAGACCTGGAGGATGTTGAGATCATCGTCCGGTCGAAGCCTCGGATCGGACTCATCGACATCGTCGGACCGGATGACCTGTTCATCGCTCCCGCCTACGTGATGCACGATGCAGCACCGACGTCGATGCGGAGGGTCTCCAAGAGTCTCGCGAATGCCAACATCGCAGTGATCGCCGGGCCACACCGTCTCTCGATCTCCAAGGGCGTGACTCGATACAACGTTCAGTCGGTCACGCATCCCGGCCTGTAACCGGCGACGGCCCACGTTCAACTATCGTGGCCCAATCACAGATCCATCAAGGAGAGCAGCGAAATGTTCGGATACGCAGGAAAGATTCTTCACGTCGATCTGACAACCGGAACCCTCGAGATCGAGGAACCGTCAGAAGATCTGTACCGCACGTACCTGGGAGGCAGTGCACTCGGCCTCTACTACCTCCTCAAGAACACCCCCGCCGACGTGGATCCGTATGGACCGGAGAACACGCTTTCGTTCATGCTCTCAGGCCCCACAGGCGCACCGGTTGCCGGGCAGAGCCGGTGCACGGTTGTCGCCAAGTCCCCTATCACCGGCGGCGCCGGCGACAGTCAGGGCGGCGGCTTCTGGCCGGCGGAACTCAAGTTCGCCGGGTTCGACGGCATCGTCGTGCGGGGCACCTCACCCAAGCCGGTGTATCTCTGGATCAACAAGGGAGCAGCCGAACTGCGCGACGCCTCGCACCTCTGGGGTGAGACGACGCTCGAAGTGGAGCAGGCACTCAGAACTGAACTCGAGGATGACCGCATCGAGGTCCTCCAGATCGGACCGGCGGGCGAGAAGAAGGTCCGCTTTGCCGCCATCATGTCGATGGCGACCCGTGCCAATGGGCGCACCGGCATGGGAGCCGTCATGGGCAGCAAGAAGCTCAAGGCGATCGCTGTGCGGGGAGGCAAGAAGAAGCTCCCCATGGCCGATCCGGAGGCATTGCGAGCCATCGTTCAGAAAGCGGTGCCACTCGTTCGCGGTGATGAAGATGTATGGGAACTGGCCAAGTACGGGACGATCGGAATCGTCGAGAGCCAGAGCGCTGTCGGTGGCCTGCCGACCCGCAACTATCAGAGTGGATCGTTTGGCTTCGACGACGCGAAGAAGATCGGCGGCGAGCGGCTGTTCGACGAGCTTCTACGGGGCGCCGACGAAGACAACCAACTGAAACGCGGGCGCGAGACCTGCTACTCGTGTGCCGTTCGATGCAAGAGGGTCGTCGAATCCGAGTGGATGGACAAGGCCCTCAACCCGGAATCGGGAGGGCCCGAGTACGAGACGACCGCGATGTTCGGGTCCGACTGCGGGATCGATGATCTCCACGCCGTCGCCTACGCGAGTCAGCTCTGCAATCAGTACGGCGCCGACACGATCGCCGCCGGAGGAACAATGGCGTTCGCTATCGACTGCTTCGAGAGAGGCCTGATCACCACCGAAGACACGGGTGGTATCGAGCTGAAGTGGGGCGATGCCGATGCCATGATCGCGATGCTCGAGAAGACACTACGCCGGGAAGGTTTCGGCGACATCCTCGCTGAAGGATCCTCCGCGGCTGCCGCCAAGATCGGCAACGGCGCAGAAGACCTCTCGATCACGGTCAAGGGCAGCGAACTTCCTGCCCACATGCCGCAGGTCAAGCCGACCCTCGGCGTCATCTACGCGGTGAACCCGTTTGGTGCGGATCACCAGTCCAGCGAGCACGACGGGATGTACACACCGGGGACGATTGCAAGCTGGCCGGAGAAGTACGGGAAGCGCATGGCCGACATCGGACTGGCCGACCCGCAGCCGGAGGACTCCCTCAACGAGGAGAAGGTGCGCTACGCGCTCACGACCCAGTACGCATACTCGGCGATGGACACGGCGAACGTTTGCCAGTTCGTCTTCGGTCCCGGATGGGAGCTGCTCGGGATGGATGATCTCGCCGGGGTTGTCACCGCCGTCACCGGCATGGAGACGACGGTCGACGACCTTCTCGTCTACGGACGTCGGCGCGTCAATCTGATGAGAGCGTTCAACGCTCGGGAAGGCATGACCCGCGACCAGGACACGCTCCCGAAGCGTCTCTACGACGATCCGCTGCAGGACGGTGCGAGCGCAGGAGCAACGGTGGATCGGGCGAGGAACGCTGAGGCCATCGACACGTACTACCGGCTGGCAGGATGGGACCCGGAGACCGGCAACCCGCCCCGCGAAACGCTAGAAGAGCTAGATCTGGGTTGGGTGGCAGACAAGTTGGCGTTGCCGTAGAGCAGTAGAGCAGTAGAGCAGTAGAGCAGTAGAGCAGTAGAGCAGTAGAGCAGTAGAGC
>JAOZMA010000199.1:4448-4693 GCA_029934555.1 Acidimicrobiia bacterium
AGTAGATCAGTAGAGCAGTAGAGCAGTAGAGCAGTAGAGCAGTAGAGCAGTAGATCAGGCAGTCGCCAGTCGCCAGTCGCCAGCTGCCGGCAAGACGAGGAACTCCTTACGGATTACGGATTACGGACTACGGATTACGGACTACGGATTACGGATTACGGATTACGGATCTCAAACCCTTACCAATCAGTGAACTTGTTGCGATTCTCGCCCGGGAGTCTCGATCCTGTGCTTCAGTTGTCGGA
>JAOZMA010000200.1 GCA_029934555.1 Acidimicrobiia bacterium
CGGACAGCGGACAGCGGACAGCGGACAGCGGACAGCGGACAGCGGACAGCGGAAGATACCTCTCATTTGGTCTGGCTGTCGTCTGTGGCCTGTCAGCTGTCGTCTGCCGGCGACCGCCGGCTAGAACGGCAACCCCAGGGACCTGGTCAGGAACTCCATGTAGCCGGCCGCGTTCCTGCTCATTCGGGCGTACTGCTCGAGGAAGTCCGGGGCGGTGGCGGTCTTCCTCGAGATCCGACTCGTTGCGATGAAGTCCTTACGCCTGAGATCGTCCACAAGTTCGTGATCCGGCGGAAAGCCGCGCGGTGGACGTTTCAGCATCTCTCCTTCGAGCACGTAGGTCGAGGCGAAATCGGGATCGCTCAGCACCCCGACCCAGACCTGCGGTCGGTCCACGATCCCTTGCCGAATCGCGAGGGCGGCTTTCCCATCGGGCCGCCAGATGCCCACACCGCCAAAGTTTCCGGCCGGATCGAGATGGAGGTAGAACCCGGGAGCGTGAACGTCCTTGGCCGCTTCATGCCGGAATTGGATCCCGAGGTGCGTCTTGTATGGCGTCTTGTCGGCAGAGAACCGGGTGTCCCGATAGATGCGGAACAGCGATCCACCCACGGTCCGATCATCGGCCACGAAGTACGGGCTGATCTCGTGGAGGTACGGCTCGAAGTCACGGATGAATTGGAGGCCGGCGTCTTTGACGTACTTCTCGTAAAGATCCTTGTGATCAGCGAACCACTGCCGATCGTTGTTCTCCGAGAGGTTGTTCAAGTAGGTGAAGAGAGCGGGGCGGAATGAGCGGGGTGCTGGTGCCATTGCATCAACCTATCAACAGGCGTCGCCGGATGGAAGGGTCTTGATTGCCCGTGTCAGTTCGCGGGCGGGAGGATGTGGATCTCGACGTTCTGCGTCGTGATCAATCCACCTCCGACGAGCTCCTGGATCCTGGGCATCACAGCATCGATCTTCTCGACGCTGTCAACGGCTTCGATCACCATGGGGAGGTCCTCGGACAGGCGAAGAACGTGTGTCGTGTGAAGGACCGCCGAGCCTCCGTAACCGGCCACCCCCCGCAGAACAGTTGCCCCGGCGATGCCTTCAGCTCGCAGAGCATCGACAACCGCCTCGGTCAGTGGGAGACCGTCCCTTTGGTCACTCTCACAGATGAAGACCCGGAGCAACCGGCCTTCGATAGTGCTCTCCATGGAATTCATCCTAGAGCGCCGCTGATCAACGCGGAGAAGTGCTTTGCCGCTTTCATCGATGGCCTCTCCACTCCTACACCAATCCGCCAAGGACGAACCCGATCCACACCGCGGCGACACCTGCGGCCAGAGGAATGGCCAGGTTCTCCACTGCCCGCCGTACGCCGACCCTTCCTCCCTCCTCGGCGGCGAGCACCGTCTCAACCATCCAGGTTGAGAACGTCGAGTAGCCGCCGAGGAACCCGATCCCTGCTGCCACCAGGGCCAGATCGGGAACGGCACGCCCGGTAACGATGCCGAGCAGGAGCCCGGCGGCGAATGCTCCCGTGATGTTCACGACGAGCGTGCCCATCGGGAATGCCGTTCGCCATCGGCGTTGCACGATTCCGGATACGCCGTATCGGGCGAGCGCACCGAGCGCTCCCATGACACCGATGAGCACCCACGTCATCGCGATCCTCCGACCCGAATCCCGATCAGGGCAGCAGCGAAACCGAAACCGATCATGCCGACCGGGTACATGACGGCCAACCAGAGATCCCCGGTCCTGAACAGTTCGAACACTTCGACCGAGAACAGCGAGAACGTCGTGAACGCGCCCAATATCCCGACTCCGGCGAACGGGATCACGAGTGGAGACGACCGAGATTGTCCGGTATGCCATGCGACCAGGAAACCGAGGACCAGCGATCCGGTGACGTTGACGAGGAACGTCGCCCAGAGAGGATCGAAACCACTCATCACGATGATTTCACCGGTCACGCCGCGTAGGATCGCGCCGATCGCGCCGCCTGCTGCCACTGCAGCGCGGCGACGGCCGGTGATAGACATCGAGTTTCGCGGTAGATCGGTCACGGAGAGCAGCGACGGTACCACTCAATTACCCGTTCCCATGCACTCCCGGTCCTACGATGGAGAGATACCCGCGACTCCCAGGAGGGAACCATGGAACAAAAGGCAAACCTGGCCGATATCTTCGACCTCACGTTCACGAAGTTCGTGACGCCAATCATCATCAAGATCGCCTTCATCGTCATGCTCGTGCTCGGTGCGCTCATGTGGCTCGGCATCATCTTCGCCGGCTTTGCCGGCGGCTTCTGGAGCGGCATCGGAGGAATCATCTTCGGCGGACTCTTCTTCTTGATGTTCGTCCTGGGCTATCGGATCATCTTCGAACTCGTCATGGTCATCTTCGACATCAAGGCGAACACCGACCGTATCGAGTAGCCACAACCAATCTCACGCGTAGACGCCCCGGCCAACAGGCCGGGGCGTTTTGCATGAACGGCCATCGGTCGATTCCTGTCTGTCCTGTTGGCAGCTGGCAGCTGGCCGCTACTCCTCGACCGGTTCACACTCGCTCACACCCGTCTTGCTCTGAGCAACGACACCTTCCTCCAGCACACGCTGGACCTTCCACCGGATCCTGCCGACGTCAGGTATCGGGTGGCCCTTGTGGTCCCGCTCGGGGGCGTAATAGGGCGGGTTGAATCCGACGGTAGCGATGCTCGAGAAGTCCAGCTTCGCCGCGGCGCGAACGAGATCGGGGAGGAAGGCCACGGGCACATCCGTCACGACATACGACTCGATCGCGTCCGCGATGGCCGGGAAGGATCGGAGCAGCGTCCACGGATCGGCCTCGCCGGCGACCGCCCGCAGGAGGCAGCGCTGTCTCTGCATCCGGACGTAGTCGGAGGAACCCTTTCGCGCCCTCGCGTACGCCAATGCCTCGGTGCCGGAAAGGTGGTTCATTCCGGGCTGTACATCAACGGTCGCCCACCGCTCGCCCTCGGCGGGTGGAGAGACTTCGGCTTCCAGCGCCTCCTTGACGTACACGTCGACGCCGTCGACAGCCTCGACAAGAGCCACGAATGCCCGCATGTCGACGAGCACGTAATAGTCGATGTGGAGACCGATCATGTTCTCAACGACTTCTCGCAATGCAGCCATCCCCGGGTCGGCCTCGTCGGGGAACGAACGAGTCCACTTTCGTGTGTACGGGTAGAGGGCGTTGATCTGCTCCGGGAAACAGTTGCACGGGGCGACACCAGGCTGGTCCGGCACACCGTCACCGTCTCGATCGGTCCATGTCGCCGGATCGCTCTTCGCAGCGAGACGGCGCTCGAGATCCGCGAATGCTGTTCGGAACCGTTGCGGCATCGGGATCTGGCCCATGTTCCTCGGGATTCCGAAGAGAGCGGCCTCCCCTGTCTCCAGGTCGATGGTCGCGACCATGATCGTGTCGGTCCGCATCCCGCCCCGGCCCGGGCCCGCGTCCCCACCGGCGAGCAGGAACGTGAGTCGGCCGGGATCAACGCGCTCGTCGAACGGAAGGAACGGCGCAACAGGCCCGCCGGAGACGATGTCGGGGCGGGCCTTGATGGCATCAGGATCGCCGCGACCGGGCCGAAAGATGATGTTCTTCGCTGGTAGGCCCTCGGTAGTTGTGGTGGATGGAGGAACGGTGGTCGTCGTTTGCACCGTTACGGGATCCGGTACCAGGTCGGCCTCCGGCAACGGCGGAGCCAACGTGATCGGCGTCGTGTCAGTCGCGTCGGCAGACACGAAGACCCGGTCGATCAGAAGTGCACCGCGAAGTCCGTACGTTCCTGCAATTACATGCGGTGCCACGACGACCACGATGGCCAAACCGAGGAACACGAGTGACCATCGGCCGAAACGAGCTACACCGGCGAGGCGGTAGGCGTCGATAACAGCGAAGAGGCGCCACATCAGGAGTAGGAGATTGGCGACAAGCAACCCCCAGAGCACCCAAGGGCGAACGATCCATTCGAGGATGCCGACCGGCCCGCCCTGCCAAGCCAGAACGGACACGACGAGAAGCAGTACCAATGGCGATGCGACAACGGCGGCACGAACGGGCCGCCCCGCGTACCACTGGCCTGCTCCCGGGATCAGCGCAGAGAGCACAGCAGCGAGACCGGGTCTCACCCCGCCTGAGGCGTGGTCCCTCGTGTCCTGACCGCTCATGGGCCCAATCTACGCCGAATCCCCGAACATGCGGCTCGCTAGACAAAGAGACGGATCCCACCGGAGGAGCATGGGACCCGTCTAAATCCGTGAAGATTGTCTCTGCATGGACGACTCTTGTCAGGACTCATACAACATCAGTCCTTCCCGCCTGGCTAGGGCCAAAAGTGGTGGCCCCGAGGGAAGGATGGCCCTATTGGATGGCCTGCGGCCATGTAGTCCGTACTCCGTAATCCGTAATCCGTAATCAACGAAGACTGCGTCTCATACTCACGCCATGTCACTCATATCCCGGGTCCGTCGCCTGAGGACTTGCTCAGCGTACGGACTACGGAGTACGGACTACGGAGTACGACCGACTATTCCGCGGTCGAACTCCGTATTCCGTTTTCCAATCAGCTGACTTCTACTCCGGCTTCGGTCAGCGCCTCGCTCATACCTTCAGCCGCCACGGTG
>JAOZMA010000201.1 GCA_029934555.1 Acidimicrobiia bacterium
TCCACCACGCAGTGGGGGAGATGCCCGGCAGGGCAGAGGGGGAGCCTTTGCGCCATCGATGGCGCATGCAGGTGCGTCCTCACGAACCTGCAGGTGCCCCCGAATCGCCCCCCTGCGGCAAGGCCCCCCTGCGTCGTCGCAAGCTCCTCGCGTCCCCCCGCCGATGCGTCGGGGGGACAGGAGAAGGGTCCCGTGTCGCCTCACAAATCGTGGGTTGAGGCTTCGGTCGGGGGGACAGAAGAAATGGGCCGTGTTCACCTCAGAAACCGCGAATTCAGGCTGCGGAGAGGGAGAAGATGAACGCGGAAGGAGGGCCCGTTTTCGGACCCTCCTCCGCTCGGTCGGTGCGGCCTAGGACGTTGCTTGTTCGGATTCTCGCTGTTTGAGCCAGGCGAGCTGGCTGGCGACGTCTGCCGTGGTCTCCTCGAGATCTCTCTGGAAGTCCTCGAGATATGCGATTCGCTCGGTCGTCGTCGGCCGGTTGAATCGCCGGCCGTGATGGCTGAAGCCATGATGACCGGCGCCCATCCCCATGCCCATCCCCATGCCGCCCCGGCGGGGGGCATCGTCGTAGTCTTCGAATTGGTCGAGGTTCATTCGACCCCGGCCCATCCCTCGTGTATGTCGTCTCATGTTGTTCCTTTCGTGTCGCCGCTGTACTCCCGCAGGAATCGGGCGATCGTTGTGTTCGTGGATCGAAGCGAACGGACCCAGGCATCGAGGAGGTTCTTCCCAACGGTGGTCAGTTCGTAGGTTCGCTTCGCTCGACCCGGTGCGTTGTCGGTCCACTCGGACCGGACGATCCCCTCGTCCTCCATGGACCTGAGCATCCGGTAGAGGTTTCCGAGATCGATCTGCTCGTCCGGCACCCATGCCCTCAGAGACTCTGCGAGGTCATATCCATGGGCAGGGCCATCCCGGAGGATCGCGAGAACGACCGGTTCATTGAATCGCTCCAAACGTGCTGCGACGCTCCATGATCCGTCGTCTCGACGGTGTCGGGAGCGGCCGACGCCTCGTCTGCGGCCTGATCCGTGGTGTGGTCCGTGTGGTCCCATGGACATAGTATATGTTAAGCACATCTATATGTCAACAACATCTAAATGTTAGTGACACTGTCAATGTGGGCACCAACACGGTGTCGGCTACGCTCTCGAACGAGGAGGTTGCATGGGATTCCCCGAACCGTTCTATCGATGGCGACCGCATCCGTGGCATGGGCTCGAGACCGGTCCCGACGCGCCCGAAATCGTGACAGCGTTCATAGAGATCACGCCTTTCGACTTCGTGAAGTACGAAGTGGAGAAGCGGACCGGTTTCTTGAAGGTGGACCGACCCCAGCGGGGGAGCAGCTCCCCACCGACCCTCTACGGGCTCATCCCGAAGACCTACTGCGCGGAGCGTGTGGCCGCGCTGTCTCCTGAGGTGACCAAGGCCGATGGCGATCCCCTCGATGTCTGTGTCATCTCAGAACGGGCGATCGACCGCTCTGAGGTCATGATGAGTGCCCGAGTTGTCGGTGGTCTCAGGATGATCGATAACGCAGAGGCCGATGACAAGATCGTGGCGGTGCTTCTCGACGATGCAGTCCTCGGCGATGCAAGGGACATCTCGGAGATCCCGGGAGCGATCATCGCCCGCCTCGAGCACTACTTCCTCACATACAAGACGCTGCCGGGTGAGGAACATCAAGTTGAGATCCCGGAGATCTACGGTCGGGAGCACGCGCTCAGAGTGGTAGAGGCGGCGATGGCCGACTACGAAGACCACTACGGCGGCTAGCAACGATGCTCCACGGTGGAATGCGACGACCATGACGGAGATGACGGGTCTCACCTCGACTGAGGTTCGCGAGCGCGTCTCCGAAGGCAAGGTCAACGTCGTCGACACGAGAGTCTCGCGCTCCGTTGCGAGCATTCTCCGGGAGAACCTCTTCACACGGTTCAACGCGATCATGTCGGTGATGCTCGTGATCGTGCTCATCTTCGGGCACCTCCCCGATGCTCTCTTCGGCTTCGTGATGGTGGCAAACGCCGTCATCGGGATCGTGCAGGAGCTTCGGGCGAAGCACACGCTCGACAAACTCAGCGTGCTCGTGGAACCGACCGTCACGGTTGTGCGCGACGGGGTCGATGGGAAAATCCCGACCGACGAGATCGTTCTCGATGACGTGGTGCGGCTCGTGACCGGTGACCAGGTACCGGCCGATGGGGTGGTGTTGGTGGCCGGAAGTGTCCAGGTGGACGAGTCGCTGCTCACCGGAGAGGCCGATCCGGTTCACAAGGACACCGGAGACTCCATCCTTTCCGGTTCTTTCATCGTCGCAGGATCGACCACAGTGAAGATGACCGCTGTGGGGGATGACGCCTATGCCCAGCACCTCGCGGCTGAAGCGAAGGAGTTCACCCTTGCAAAGAGTGAGCTCATGGCGGGGATCAACCGGATCCTGCGCATCGTCACCTGGTTGTTGATCCCCATCGGCGGCCTTCTTCTGTGGAGTCAGTTGCAGGTCGACGGTTCGCTCGGAGAAGCCCTGGTATCGACGGTCGCCGGTGTTGTCGGAATGGTGCCGCAAGGCCTCGTACTCCTCGTCTCGATGGCTTTTGCGGTGGCTGTGATTCGTCTCGGAAAGCGACGGGCGTTGGTCCAGGAGCTTCCAGCGGTCGAGACACTGGCGAGGGTCGACGTGGTCTGCGTCGACAAGACCGGGACGCTCACCACCGGCATGATCCGACATAAAGAGACCGTTCCCATCGGAGATCATGGCTCGGAGCAATTCGCTGAGGCGCTCGCTGCGGTCGCAGCCGCCGACCCACACCCGAATCCCACAATGGCCGGCGTCGCCAAGGCCTATCCGGATGATCCGGGTTGGACGATCGATCGCTTCGTTCCGTTCTCGTCGGCGAAGAAGTTCTCGGCCGTCCGATTCACGAGTGGACAGACGTGGGTCATCGGTGCGCCTGAGATCATCCTTGGTGACGGGTCGCCAGGACTACTCGACCGTCTGAAAACGGTGGCGGCGACAGGTGATCGGGTGCTGCTCGTCTCGGTTACGGACCGACCGTTGCCGGATGACGACGGCGCTCTGCCCGATGGGCTCGAGCCGTTCGGTTACCTCACGTTCGCCGAGGAGATCCGCGACGACGCGGCCGACACCGTCGGCTACTTCGTCGACCAGCACGTCACGCCCAAGGTGATCTCGGGAGATGCTGCCTCAACGGTGGGTGCGATCGCTGCCCACGTCGGAATCCCGCACGCTGATCGGACGGTCGATGCGCGAATGCTGCCCGGTGCGGAGACCTCCGATTTCAACACCGCCGTCAACGATGGTGCGGTGTTCGGGCGCGTCACACCGGACCAGAAGCGCTCCATGGTGACGGCCTTGCAGGGTGCCGGTCACACCGTTGCCATGACCGGGGACGGCGTCAACGACGTTCTCGCCCTTAAGAGAGCCGACATTGGGATCGCCATGGGTGCGGGTGCACCGGCGACGAAGGCCGTGGCCCAGATCGTTCTGCTCGACAACGAGTTCTCGGCGTTGCCGTTCGTTGTGGCGGAGGGGCGCCGCGTCATCGCCAACATGGAGCGGGTTGCCTCGCTGTTCGTCAGCAAGACCGTCTACGCCGCGATACTCGCTGTTGCGATCGGCATCGTCGGTTGGGCATTCCCGCTGCTTCCACGGCATCTCACGTTGATCGGCTCCCTGACGATCGGGATCCCGGCCTTCTTCCTGTCCTTCGAGTCGACCGACGAGCCGGTCCGCTCTGGAGCCTTTCAGCGGATCATGCGATTCGCGATCCCATCCGGAGTGGTCGCTGCTGCTGCCGCGTACGGGGCCTATGCGGCGACGCGTGCGATCAATCCCGACCTCGAGATCGCCAGGAGCGCGACGACTATCACGATGGTGCTCGTCGGCCTGTGGGTCCTGGTCGAGCTGACGAGTCCGCTCACCCCGAAACGAGCGGCGCTCGTTGTGGCCCTGGCCGGTTCATTCGCTCTTGTCCTTGGTCTGCCCCTCGGAAGGGCCTTCTTCGATCTGGTGATTCCGCCGCTCAATGTCAGTGTGCTGGTAGTTGCGATCTCCGTGACCGCCGCCGTGGTGCTGCACCTGCTCCTGCGGATTGTCGACCATCACGGTGGGAAATGGGTACCGTGGCTTCGGAGCGATCCGGAGCCCGAATAGCGTGGATCAGGTGGCGTACGAACTGAGTCGCCGGGAACGGATTCTCAAGAACATCGCGAATCTCGTGGTCCGCCTGGTCTACCGCAGCGTCGAGGTCAGACAGGCCCCGGACGAGACGTCGTTCGGCCCACAGCTCACCGTGTCGAATCACTTCGGTGGTTTCGCCGACGCTCTCATCCAGGCCTACGCCCTCGATCGGGTACCGCGGTTCATCGCTCGCGATGTCATCTGGCGCTACCCGGTTGCCAAGCAGGTGATGGAGTTTGCCCGCGCCATCCCGACTCACAAACCGGAGGACAAGGGACCGGCGGGCAACGACCAGATGTTCGGCTCCACCTACAAGGCCCTGGAGGAAGGCGACCTCATCATGGTCTTTCCGGAGGGGATCACCGTGGACGACCCTTCGATGGCGAGGATCAAAACCGGGGCCGCTCGCAT
>JAOZMA010000202.1 GCA_029934555.1 Acidimicrobiia bacterium
CCGACCACGACCACCACCACGGCAACGACCGTGGCACCGGCACCAGCACCGGCACCAGCTCCAGCCCCGACCACGACCGTGGCACCGACACCGAAGACGACGACCACAACCGCCGCACCGGCCCCGGCACCGAAGGTCACCACCACGACGGTCGCTCCGACACCGATGACGCAGGCGGTCAAGGCCAGCACCGCAACTCCGGCTCCTGCCCCGACCACGGAACCGGAAGCACCGATCATGAGGATCGGCAGAGCCCTGCATCTCCCGATCGTCGACTGAGAGAGAAGTCGCCGGCTATGAGCCATGAACTCTGAGCTGTGAGCAGGACCGAGTACCGACTACCGACTACCGGACTCGTGTCCCATCGGACACGAGTCTGACGTCCTGATCTTCAACGAATCGAATCGGGCGGATCGGGCGTCGTAGGTGATGAGACGGTCGATCAACCGGTCGGGCGAGTCGATGATGTGTTTGATGGCTTCGACGGCCATCAACGATCCGATCACACCGGTCACTGCTCCCAGCACGCCGACGTCGCTGCAGGTCATCTCGGTCTCCGGTAGATCCGGGAACAGGCAGCGGTAGCACGGGCCCACGCGAGGATCGAAACCAGCGACAAGACCTTCCCAGCGGATCGCCGCTCCGTGTATGAATGGGATGCCGAGAGCGGCAGCAGCATCGTTGACGGCGAGACGGCTGGCGTAGTTGTCAGAGGCATCGACGATGAGATCGTGGCCATCGAACAGGTGCTTCGCGTTCGCGGAGTCAAGCCACGTGGCGATCGGCACGACGTTCACGCCGGAGTTGAGAGAACGTACGCTCTCCAGAGCGGCATCGACCTTGTTCGCTCCGATCGCAGACTCATCGAAGAGCACTTGACGCTGGAGGTTCGTCGAATCGACCGTGTCGCCGTCGACGACTGCGATCGTTCCGACGCCGGCCGCCGCGAGATACTGGATCACTGGAGATCCAAGGCCGCCTGCACCGAGTACCAGGACGCTGGCCGACCGGATCCTGTCCTGACCCTCCTGCCCGAAACCTACGAGCCTGACGTGGCGGTCGTAGCGATCGGGGGTCGCATCGTCGGCGGCGACGGTGGGTCGATCTTCTGATCGCCAGCGTCGGAATCCTCCGAGGAGGGACACGAAACCGGTGTATCCGCGTTCTGTCAAGGATCGCACCGCAACTCGTGAGGCCTCTCCGATACCGCAGTAGAGGAGGATCGGGGCGTCGGGGGAGGGGGCCAGATTCTCCATCCGGCCGAGGTCCAAGCGATCGATCCGAACCGACCCGGCGATCGTGTGGGTTGGAGAGTCGCCTTCGCGAAGATCGATGATCGCAACGTAGGACTCGAGCACGACGTCGTCCGGCAGGATCTCAGTGCTTCTGCGATTCATGCTCTGAGGCTACATCGTCGAGACTACGAATCGATGAGCCGGTCCGCGAGTTCCGGCAGGATCTCGCCGGCGGTTCCATCGACGAGTGCGGTCGCGCGAAAGTCGTGATCGGTCTTGCCGCGGTTGACGATCACCATCGGGTTGCCCCGGTCGACCACGTCGAGCGGAACGAATGCTGCCGGGTAGACGCACAGGGACGAACCGACCACGAGTACCGCATCCGCTCGCTGTGCCATGTTCCACGCTCGCGTCGTCGCATCGACCGGCAGATCCTCGCCGAAGTACACGATCGTGGTCTTCAAGATCCCTTCACAGCGACGGCACGACGGATCAGCTTCGCCAGATTCCCACCGCTGCTCGATCTCATCGAACTCGGGACGGTCCCCGCACGAGATGCAGTGAATCTGATTGGCGGTTCCGTGCAGCTCGACAAGCCCTTCGGGATCGAGGCCCGCTGCGGCGTGAAGACCGTCGACGTTCTGCGTCACGCATCCGACCAAACGACCGGCGTCCCACAATCGGGTCACCGCACGGTGGGCATCGTTCGGAGAAGCACCGAGATACGGGGATCGAAATCGCTTCCCCCACGACTCCTCCCTGAACCCGGGATCGTCGACGTAGCGATCGTACGTGTAGTCGGCCGGATCGAACTGCTTCCATATCCCCTGGGGACCGCGGAAATCAGGAATCCCGGACTCGGTCGAGATCCCGGCGCCTGTGAACACGAGGATCCGCTTCTTCCCTGCGAGCGCGCTGACGGCCTGGTCGATCACGTTGCCAGTCTTCAGCTTCAGCGGGCGGTTGGCAAGTCGACCAGGGCTTGTTGGTGCTCGCGGCGCAGCGATGGAGCCATCTGACGGAGGTGACGGTTGGGCAGGGGCGGGATCGAGATGCCGGCGAGGAGCTGCCCCCGGCTCCAGGACACGAGGCCCTCTCTCGACAACAGGGAGAGGCTCGTTGGGCGGGGGAGGGAGCGGCCGCGTTGTGCGGCGACGGCGAGACGCATCAGGTCTGCGACCGCTCCCGGACCGATCGCTGCTGTCCAGAACTTCCGAACGTACGGATGATGAGAGGGGAATCCCGGTGCTGCCGGCTCCCAGACGACAGGTCGTATGTCGGCTCGTCGTGCAACCGTTGGGCGAGCAACATCGAGAGGACAAACGGTGACGCCCGGAGGTGGCGCGAGGTTCCCTGAATCGGTGGGAGGACGAGCACTGCTTCGAGGAACAGCTCCGGACGTCACCGTGACTGAAGAAGACATACCTAATAGATATCAAATAGAAGCAAGTACCGTCAAGAGGGATGAACGAGGTCGCGAAACGTTCGCGTCAGCTGTCGACGGCCGAGCCGGTCTGGACCTCCCACAACGAGCGGTAGATCCCGGCGTGGTCGATCAGTTCATCGTGGGTCCCCGATTCCACGATGGCTCCGGCACCGACCACGTAGATCCGGTCGGCATGGCGGATCGTGGAGAGGCGATGAGCGATCACAACAACCGTCCGATCATGAGCGACCCTCGCGAGCGATCGCTGAATGGCTGCCTCAGTCTCGTTGTCGACTGCCGATGTTGCCTCATCCAGGAGGAGGATCGGGGACCCGGTGACCAGGGCACGTGCTATCGACAGCCGCTGTCTCTGGCCGCCGGAGAGCTTCTGGCCGCGCTCCCCAACGATCGTGTCGTAGCCCTCGGGGAGGGACTCGATGAAGTCGTGTGCCTCCGCCGTTTGGGCTGCCTCACGGATCTCTGCGGCCGTTGCGTCGGGCTTTCCATATGCGATGTTCTCTGCAACGGTCCCGTGGAAGAGGAACACGTCCTGGGAGACGAGCGCCATGGATTGGCGAACATCGGATCTCCGGAGTTGTCGGAGATCGACACCGTCGATCGTGACCGACCCGAGGTCGGGATCGTAGAAACGGAGCAGGAGTTTGATAAGCGTGGTCTTGCCGGAGCCGGTCGGACCAACGAACGCGGTGGTGCGGCCCGCCGGGATATCGATCGTGACGTCGGTGAGCACCGGGTAGCCATCGGTGTAGGAGAACTGCACCGATTCGAATGCGAGCGATCCGGCGATCGGTCCCATTTCGTCGGTGCCATCGGCGAGGGAGGCTTCGGTGTCGAGTACCCCGAAGATCCGTTTGGACGACGCCATCGCTCGCTGATACAGATCGAACGTTTGGCCCAGCCGTGTGAGCGGCCAGAGGAGTCGCTGGGTGAGGAACACCATCACCGAGTACAGCCCAACGCTGAGAGCGCCATCGAGTACGAGGAAGCCGCCCCAGACCAGGGTTGCGGTGAACCCGATGAGGATCGCAACACGGATG
The DNA here is from genome assembly GCA_029934555.1 of Acidimicrobiia bacterium. GTDB lineage: Bacteria > Actinomycetota > Acidimicrobiia > Spongiisociales > UBA5794 > JAHEEL01. The sequence continues at coordinate 3,720 of JAOZMA010000202.1, forward strand.
AGCGGCGAGAACGCCGATGAGAGCTTGATGGCAGCTGCGTTGGCCGTGCGATAGCGATCGCTTTCGAGGGTGATCCGAGCGACTTCGCGGTCCTCGGCGGTGAACGCTTTGATCGTTGCAATGCCACCCAGGTTGTTGGCGAGGAGCGAGTTGATCGCTGCCGCCTGTTCTCGTACAACCTCATACCTGGGCTCGATCCGGCGCTGAAATCGGAAGGAACCCCAGATGATGATCGGGACGGGGAGGAAGGCGAGCCACGCAACCGATGGGGCGATGATGAAGAACGCTGTTCCGATGAGGATCACCGTGGTGAACATCTGGATGACCTCGTTGGCGCCGATGTCGAGGAACCGTTCGAGCTGGTTCACATCGTCGTTGAGCACCGCCATGAGATCACCGGATCGGCGGTTTTCGAAGAAACCGAGCTCGAGATCCTGCATGTGTGTGTACGAGTCGATGCGCAGATCGTGCTGGATCGTCTGGGCGAGATTCCGCCATGACACACCGAGGAGATACTCGAAGAGGGACTCGAGGGCCCACACCACGAACGTGATCGCGGCGAGCACGACCAGCTGTGTGCGTGGATCGCTGATGCCCAACGAAGCGAGGAACGAATCCTCTTGACGCACGACTACGTCGATCGCCATCCCGATGAGGAACGGGGGAGCGATGTCCATCGCCTTGTTGAGGAACGACCAGAGAGTGGCCATCGCGATGCGGCCGCGATACGGTTGCGCGTAGTTCCAGAGTCTGCCGAGAGGCGCTTCACCCATGGTCATCGAGGCTACCCGGTCGGACGAATCTACCCGCGAGCACGACAGGCAGTAGTACGTCGCACGTATGACGAGGATCAGCGGATAGG
>JAOZMA010000203.1 GCA_029934555.1 Acidimicrobiia bacterium
TCCCGAGCAGACCGGCGACCACGCTGATCGTGGTCCACACGGCGAGGAACGGCACGATCGGAGTCATGAGGCGTCGGAATCGTGCCGTTATCCATATCCCGGTCGAGTCGCCTCTGCGCTGCGATGCGTGGAACGAGCGCCAGTTCGCATATCCACCGACGATGAAGAACACCGGCATCACCTGGATCACCCATGTCAGCCAGTGGGTCCACTCGGTGAGCTCCAGGATGTTTGTGAACCGCAGGGCGCCGGTGTCATCGACGAAGACGGCCGACGCCAGCCAATGGCCGAGAACGACGATCACCAGCGCTGCGGCGCGGAAGAAGTCGATCGCCCGGTTCCTCGACTCGGGGGTTCGGTCCGCGAGCTCCTTGATCCTTCCCATCGGTGTTGAGCCTACGGCTTCTGTCGGCGAGGGCGTTCCAACCCGATTCCAACACCGGTCCCGCGTTCGTCCAACAGGCGTTTCGTACGTTGATGGAGACACACAGGAACGGCCACAGGAAAGGAACCATCATGGCCACTGTCCAGCATCCAACATCAACAGGAGTTAGCGCTCATCACAATCTCGACTGGCTATGGATCAGCCTCTCGGTCGTCCTGGTGGCGCTTGTCGCCGGAGGCGTCGCATGGGCCATCTTCCGGCCCGCCGTTACGGTCCCGCCGCTGCCCGCCGAAGTCATCGGATTCGAGTACGGACAGGAAGCCACCACCGGTCACGTCGCACAGCCCGGCGTGACAGGGGAGTACTTCGGCTACAGCGGCGAACTGTATGCCGCAGCAACGCTCGCCCCTTCGGTCATGGGGTTCGAGTACAACCAGGAAGCGACACCCGGTCATCTCGCCAGCCCGGGTGTGACAGGCCAGTACTTCGGTAACAGCGGTGAGTTGTACGCCGCTGCCGTTCTTGCTCCCTCGGTTATGGGGTTCGAGTACGGGCAGGAGGCCACGACCGGTCACATCGCCAGCCCGGGTGTTACCGGCCAGTATTTTGGCCATAGCGGAGAACGGTGCCCCGAGAGCTAGACGCCAGCGCCGAGTCGAACCAACACGAGAAGCGCCCCCCGAATCGGGGGGCGCTTCAAGTATGCGAGTTCACCGATAAGCCGGATCCTGTCGTGGACGGCCATCTATCTGGGACCGACATTGCTGCCGGCCTCACGCGGTCTACCCGGGACGTAGCGGGCGGGCCACCCTGTCCCTGCTCGACCTTGCTCCGGATGGGGTTTGCCGAGCCGTCCCGGTTCCCCGGAACGCTGGTGGTCTCTTACACCACCGTTTCACCCTTACCTGTGCCCCCTGGGTGTGAGATCCCTGAAGGCCATCGGCGGTCTGCTCTCTGTTGCACTTTCCGTCGGGTCGCCCCGCCTGGGAGTTACCCAGCATCCTGCCCTGTGGAGTCCGGACTTTCCTCGACCCGAAGGCCGCGGCCGTCTGGCGAACTCGCATTACGAACGCTAGCGCGCCGTCGATCGTTCCACCCGAGGAGGGTCACGAGTCGAGGGGGGATGCGATGGTGTCGTTCGGACAGATCGGATATCCAAGGTAGAGAGAGCATTCATGCTGGGTGAGCCCCCGGGTGAGGTTCGATCGAGCAAGGATGATGATCTCATCTAGCGGAGGACCGCGTGCGATTTCGATATCCCCGCTGGCCGGTCCCGGGGGAGGGGGGAATCCGAGCGTGCGCATGGCCAGCACGAGAGCGGCCTCGGACAGCGGCGTTACTGGAGCGTCTGCATCGATCGTCGTTTCGACGGCCCGGAGGGCGAGGAGAAGAGCGAGTTCCGGGTCGTGGGCTCGCTGGACGTCGGATATGGATGCGAGTTGATCTGCGATGGCATTCATCTCGGCTCTCTCCGCAAGATTCTCTGAGCGTTGCCATTGGGCGAACGCGAAGATGGCGAGCACTGCCACCAGAGCCGTCAGTGTCCAGACAACGGCGAGCAGACGGAGACGTCGTCGAGACCGATGCTCCAGCTCATGCTCGTGCTGGGTCCGTTCGGTCTCCTCTCTCTCTTCAGCGTCAGACACGGCGATGCTCTCCTCGAGGTACAGGTGCTCAACATCAGAGAGAGCCAGGTCTGTTCCCTTCGACCATCCAGAGAGCCGGTGGAGTAGGCCACCGACGAGCAAGAACTCAGGATCACGATCGGCAGACATCCAATCCGCCGTTGTATCGGCGAGACGCTGATGCAACCGAACGTCGGCGCGGTCGTCGTCGATCCACCCGCGCAGCCGACTCCACTCCCTGAGAAGGGCGTCATGAGCGATCTCAACCGTTGGAGTTCTGGTCACGGGATGTCTGTCGAAGCTCAGGAGGCGAGCGTCCCCGTACGCGTCGATGACGAAACGGACCGAGTGTTCATAGCCCACGATCGACGTCAGATCCGATCGACTGACGCGACGGCGTGAGCCCTGCCCATCCTCTCCAAGAGCGACCAGGTGGAGGAACACCTGCCTGGCCGCCTGCTGCCCTTCGGCGGAGAGATCCCGGTAGATAGCCTCCGGACGGGTGCGCAGCGGTCCGCGTACTCCACCGGAAGCCTCATAGTCACGTGTCGTGATGCGGGTTCCGTCTCGACGATCGAACAGATCCGTCATCGCGTATTGCACGAGCGGCAACATTCCGGGTTGTCCTTCGACCTCTGCCGCGATACGGCCACCGAGCCCCGGATCGAGCTCCGCACCCACGCCGATCGCCGGCTCAGATATCGCCCTCTCGAGTTCAGCCGCCGTCATCGGCACCATGGTGACGGTGCAGCCACTGAGCAGATCCGCGAGCTTCGGGTACTCGAGGGGACGGTCGTAGTAGTCGGCCCGGAGGGCAAGAACAAGCCGGAGGTGTACGTCGGGATCGACGGCTGCATCGACCAGGTCGGTGATGAACGATGCCCTCACGGATTCGTCCCGTACGAGGGTGAACAGTTCTTCGAACTGATCGATCACCAGCAGCGTCTCAGTGGTCATGTCCGGGCTCGAGGAGCCGATGGCTTCGGCAATTCCTGCGTCGCCCCACGTGAGATGGCCAAGCATCTCAGGATTCGTGTTGGCGGCGGTCTGTCGGAGTGCATCGGCGAGCTCTCCGTAGGGGTGGCTGCCGGGGTGCATCTTGACGATGTGCCAGTGCTCTGAACCTACGAGCGCCCCGTCACGAAGGGCCGGGATCAACCCCGCGTTGAGGACGCTCGACTTGCCGATGCCGGAGGCGCCGACGAGGGCGACACAACTGGGATCGGGGCCCCCGAGCCGTGGAATCAACGCCGTGACGAGGTCTTCGCGTCCGTAGAAGTCGGTTCGATCGGTTTCGTTGAATGCCCGGAGTCCTTTGTAGGGGTTGTGCGAGATCTGTGTGACTGTGGCCACGCCATCGCCGCTCGCCTCCATGAACGCTCCAACGAACTCGGCCATGGTCGCGTATTGGGTCTCAGATTCGAGTGCCGTTGCCTTGTCGAGCACGATCTCAATCTCAGGAGACATGGTCGATTCGTTCAGGAGGCTTCGAGCAACGTTCGCGAGTCCGCGGATGTCCATTTGCGGTGTTGGTTCCGCTAGGAGTTCGGCGTCCGAGAGCGGACTGCCGTCGGCTCTCGCATGTGCCAGGTATTTCGCTTCATCGCCGAATACCGACATCGGCAGTGCGAAGTCTGTGATGTAGCCGTTGGATGCTTCGTCGATCATGATGTCGGATGCCTTCACGTCACGGTGCACGAGGCCGTGACGGTGCAAGGCTTCGAGCGCCGAGCCGATCTGGGAGACAATCTGAGGTGTATCGCTCGGTCGCCATGAAGCGTCTGAGATCGCATCCTCGAGGCTCCCTCTGGGGAAGTATCGCCGCACGATGAACGCTCCGTCGGAGTCTCGCCAGGTGTCGTAGAACGGGACGATGTTGGGATGAGAGATTCGGATCATCCGGGAGATCTCTGCCCGGAATCGTCCCATGAATTCGACATCGTTGGAGTAGCGCGGATTGATGATGCGCACCGCCACTTCGCGTTCCAGAGAGCGCTGGTACGCAACATAGGTCTCCGCCCAGTCACTTCCACCGATACGACGCCGTATTTCGAATCCCCGGATGACGTCAGGACCGACGCCGGCGGATGTCGTGTGACCCGAGGCTGGGGATGCGAGGTCTGTCTTGTGCTCCAGGATCGACTGCTCGAGGTCCCGAAGATCGGGGGAGGGATTGATGCCAAGCTCTTCTCGGAGGACGTCCCGTGTCCGTTGGGCCACTCTGAGCGCATCGGCCTGTCGTCCCGACCGATAGAGAGCCAGCATGAGCTGCGTAGCGAAGCGTTCACTCAGCGGGTGCTCAGATACCAGGGTCTCCAGCTCACCGATGACTTGCCCGTGGAGCCCAAGAGCCAGATCTGCGTCGACGCGCAGTTCGACCGCATTGCGCCGGAGCTCCTCCAGACGCGTGATCTCCGGACGCAGGGCCATGGCACCGGCAAGATCGGCATAGGGGGCGCCCCGCCAAAGAGCGAGGGCTCCACGCAGGGTCGCCGCCGCATTCAGGGGGTCGGTGTCAAGGATTGACCGGCCTTCAGCGACAGCATCCTCGAAGCGACT
>JAOZMA010000204.1 GCA_029934555.1 Acidimicrobiia bacterium
TCGCGGTCTTGGCTGCGGCCTCGCTGACTGTTCCATTGTCGTCGATCGCTGCAGGATCGATCCAGGGCTCGAAGTCAGCGGGGGCGAGATCCGGGAACGTGAGCAGGAGGTTGGTCATGTCTCCCTTCGGATCGAGGATCAGCGTTGGGATCCCCGTTCGTAACGCCTCTTCGAGATAGATGATGCCGAGACCCGTCTTGCCGGATCCGGTCATGCCGACGATGACGCCATGGGTCGTGAGGTCGGAGGAGTCGTAGATCGTGCGCTGGTCGGCGATGCGATCGCCCGTTCCCGGGTCGATCGGGCCTCCAAGAAAGAAGTCGCTCATGGGAGAACCGTAGTTGGCGGTGGGTTCGCACATCTCATTCCGCGGGCTGGCTGCGCCGCCGGCGGGGACTGCAACCCTGGGTACGCGGTTTAGACGCCGAGGCGGGAACGGATGACGGCGAACGCGTCGTCCGATTCCTCTGCGATCATGAACGAGAAAGCCCGCTGGCCCGTCAGACGCCGGATCAGCTCCACCGAGGCCGTGGTGTTCGTGGCGATCCCTGCGACGACGTCGGGCTCGTATCCGAAGCCGACGATGACCCCCGACACGGCGTACGGGTCGGAGGCGCACAGAACCGTGCACCGGACGCAGTCGCCGAGCTCTTCGAGAACGACCTCTCCGTTGTACGGCTCGAGGGGCGACGCGCCCGCTTCTGCAACGACGATGTCGGGGGAGCGCGCCGCGATCAGGGAGAGCAGCTGCCGGAGTCTCGGTCGGTACTCCTCGGGATCGACGGTCGTCGTCGGCAGACCGACATCGACGAAGTCGTAGATGTCATCCGCTCCGGCGTCCCACATGGAGAGGACATCCCGATAGCGTCCCGCCCCGGTGAGCTTGGCCCCCACGATGTTGAGATCGAGGGCCTTGAGATGACGGATGATCCGTTTCGCCGCCGTGGTCTTCCCCGCCGACATGGATGTTCCGATGATGAGCAGCGTGGGTACGTCGTAGTCGATATCAGGGATCGGTGGAACGAAGTCGCTCATCCTCATCATGGTTCCGTCCCGTGTGACGTGCCCGACGTAGCGCAGCCTCATGAGCGGAGGCATCAGTGGTGCAAGAGACGTGACCCGGCCGAACAACCCTGCGGACGTCATGGCATTGAACATGCCATCGTCACCGATGTCCCTCCAGTCGCCAACCGCCTCGAGTGTTGCGCGCCTGCTGCCCCATGCTCCGACGACCAGGTCACCTTCGACGACTTCGATCATCCGTCCGGTACGCAGTTCGACCCGGGAGAATTCGCCGGCCCGTCCGACGACCTGTCCGACGACGTAGTCGCCGGTGTTCCACGCGTTCTGTTCCCGGGGTTCGACGACGAATCCTTCCTCGGCCAGGTCGGAGATGCGAGTGAGCGAGGAGAAGAAGTACTTGCTCATGTCTCGCCGCCAGCGTTGTCGATCGGTTCGATGAGCAGCGCGGCCAGCAGCGCGGTGCGGGGCACGAGATTGCGGAGGTCGATGCGCTCGCTCGGAGCATGGGCCCCATCTCCGATGATGCCGAGTCCATCGAGCGTCGCTGTGTGCTGACTCGTCGTGTTCCCGTCCGAACCGCCGCCGGCCGTGACCTCGCCGATCTCCATGCCGAGGTCTCTGCCGATGCTCTTCGCTCGCTCGAAGAGCGCACCGTTGCGGGCGGTTCTCACCATCGGTGGCCTTCCGAACCCGCCCGACACCGTGATCGAAGTCCCAGGCGTGACCGGCTCGATGGCCCGGATCGCCCCGTCGATGTACCGAGCATCGTCGTGATCGAGCACCCGTACGTCGACGACGGCCTGGCTCCGGGGTGCGATGACATTCGCCTGGATCCCACCTTCGATCGTCCCCACGTTGACCGTGATGTCGCGTTCCCGGTCGTTCAACGCGAACAGGTGTTGGATCACCGACGACAGTTCGAGGATCGCACTGGCTCCGCTGTCGGGATCGAGTCCTGCGTGCGCCGCACGGCCGTGAACTGTGAGCGTGTATTTGGCGAGTCCCTTGCGTGCCGTCTTCAGCGCACCGCGCGGACCGAGACCCGGTTCGCACACGAAGGCGCGGGAGACGATCCGACTCAGTCGATCGATCGCCACGCGGGACTCCCGGCTCCCGATCTCCTCATCGCTGTTGAAGAGGACGAGAGGTGTCGCCGGCAGCTCGATGTCGAGATCGCGAAGCGTTCGGAGAGCGAAGAGGATCTGTACGATCCCCGCTTTCATGTCGAATATCCCTGGGCCGCGGATCTCTGAGCCTTCGACGGTCCAGGGTCTTGAGGCCAATGTCCCGATTGGCCAGACCGTATCGACATGGCCCAGGATCAATTGTGTCGGTGTCCGTGGACGATGATGCCCGGGCCGTGCATACAGATAGCCACCGGATCGGTTCGGACGCGAGAGCCGATATCGGTAGCCGAGTTGGGTGAACTCTTCGGTGAGACGCTCGAGCACCACCCGTGTGGCCACCGGGTCATTCGAAGGGCTCTCGATCGATACCAGTTCGTCGCATAGATCGATGAGGTCGGCCTCGTTCGTCTCCAAATGCTCGAGGAGCAGACCGGGGTGGGTGGTCACTTGCACGGCTTACCTCGACCATCCGGCGTGGAATGGGAAGCTTCGACTCTCGTCGATCACGCAGAAGCGATTCGGCTGCAGGTACGCCAGAACCGGAGCATCGGCCATGACGTGTTCGTCCTCGCGGTCCATGACGCGAAGGGCTGGTTCTGCGATGGCTGCAGCGACGATCCGGCCGATGATCAGGCTGTTCGCTCCCAGATCATCGACGATGCGCTCGAGTTCACATTCGAGATGGATTCGGGCGCCTTTCACAAGGGCACCGCGAACGACGGATGCGGGGACGGTGGGCACCGCAACCAAACTCGGCTTCGTGTCGTCGTCTGATCGCGGAGCCGAGGCCAGACTGGTCTCGATGAGCTGATCGGGTGTGGGGTACGAGACCGTGAATTCACCCGAACGCACAGCATTGCGGTAGGTCGCGTGGGTCTCGCAGCACACGAAACCGAAGTGGTTCTCCCACGACACGGGACCCGCCATGTGTTTCGGAGCCAGATCGGCCGTGCCATCGGGTTCGACGGTCCCGACGATGACGAGCGGATGCACGAGATAGAACCGGTCCCAGATCGGAACCGTGCAATCGAGAGCGACCATTGTCTCGCTCATAACTCCTCCGCCCCGAGCATACCGGCAGGAACGCCGGCGGACCAGGGCCGATATGCGGCACTTTCGAGCCGGTTGGTTGAGGTCGACGATCCGCTGGATATGGCGTCGGTATGAACGGCCGAAGCCGACTATTCGCTATGCGGGGAGAACGTCTCCCACAGCGCTGTAGACAGCGGAGGCCCGGAGTCGGTCGACGTCACCAAGCGCATCCTCGAGATCGCGGTCATACGGCACGGAACCCAGGAACGGAACGCCTGCGGCAAGGGCAAGCGACTCGACCGCCCGTTCATCTCCGCGGTGCATGTTCTCCAGCAGTCCGATCATGGGGACATCGAGTTCGGTGAGCAGATCCAATCCGCGACGAACACTGTCGATGACAACCTTCGAACCGTTTCCGATCAGCAGGAACTCCAATCGAGGCAGCAGTTGGATCACGTCGAGGTTGGTGTCCCCAAGACCGGGGGGCATATCAAGCACGAGCACGTCGAGATCGCCCCATCGTGTGATCGCGAGTAGTTCGAGAAGCGCGTTGGTCGCAGCATCCCCACGCAGCGGGACGGCAGTGTCTCCGGTGAAGAAAGCGACGGACACCATGTGGATTCCATGGACGAAGTGAGGGTCGATCCCGAATTCCTCATCCGGGAATCCTCGCTCGACACCAAGTACTACATGATCACTTGGAGATGTGAAATCGAGATCGAACAGGCCCACCCGCTTCCCCTGGTCGGCCAGTGCCAGCGCCAGTGTCGAGGAGATGATGCTCCTGCCGACACCACCCTTGCTGCCGGACACGCCGACGATGCGTGAGACGCCGGCGAGCCGGTCTTCGATCGCGAACGAGCGGGGATCGATCGACTTACCCGGGATCATCTTCACTGCTTCCTTCGATTCGTTCGAGCGTGATCCCACGACCTGCCCGGATCTCGAAATCCGGACTTCCGCACGAAGGGCACCGCGCGAACGCATGCGAGAGTTCGGGAATGAAATGGATGGCTTCGTCCTGATCGCCGTCGCCTTCGATTCCTGCATCGTTCCGGCCGTAGTCGGTTCCGCAGGATCGGCACTCGAAACGAACGAGCTCTTCAGAGAGGTCGAATTGCACCCCGGCCAGGCGGTCATCCATTGCCGGCAGTACGGTCGTGAGGGAGAACTCGAAGAGCTCCCTCTCGATCTGCTGCAGTTCGCCGATCTTCACGACGATGCGGTCGATTCGATCCATGCCTGCATCGTCAGCAGCGCTCAAGGCGGCCTTCAAGACGGAATCTGCCAGCGCCAGTTCGTGCATGTGTGGGTTCCCTCGATTCCGGTTCAGACTAGAAGAAGGGACATTC
>JAOZMA010000205.1 GCA_029934555.1 Acidimicrobiia bacterium
ATACGGCGAAGCGGTCGGGGTCTCCGCCGATGATGGCGAGGGCGACGGGCAGGCCCTTCGTCCCGGCCCGTACGACCGATTGGGGTGTTCCACCGACGGCGATCCAGATCGGCAGCGGATCCTGCTCGGGGCGTGGATAGATCGCCTGGTTCTCGAGCGGTGGCCGGAACCTGCCCGACCAGTTGACGATCTCGTTGTCTCGGATGGCGAGCAGCAGATCGAGCTTCTCGGAGAACAGTTCGTCGTAGTCCGAGAGGTCGTAGCCGAAGAGCGGGAACGACTCGATGAACGAACCCCGGCCGGCCATGAGCTCGGCGCGGCCCGACGACAGGAGATCGAGGGTTGCGAAGTCCTGGAACACCCGGACCGGATCGTCGGAGCTGAGAACGCTCACTGCGGTGGTGAGTCGGATGGTCTCGGTTCTCGCAGCGGCGGCTGCGAGCACGACCACCGGCGACGAGGCGGCGAAGTCGGCACGATGGTGCTCACCGAGTCCGTAGACGTCGAGCCCAACGGCTTCGGCGACCTCGACCTCCTCGAGAACCTGCCGGAGGCGATCGCCGTGGCTGATCAGCTCGCCGGTCTCCGGATCGGGATAGGTCTCCGCGAACGTTGTGATACCCAATTCCATGATCGTCCCATCCTGGCCTGGTCGTTGCGCCTCTTCCAGCCGTTTGTTCCCCTCACCTATTCCCCTTCCTTCGCACTGCATGAGTCGTCGTTCCCGGTGTCTGTGCCCTGAATGTCGGCGCCGGTGGGGTCGCTATCGTCGGTAGGGAGAGGAACCGGACCAGAGGGAGTCGGCCACAGTGGATCGGAGAGACATACCAGTTGAGAGCTCGCAACTGGGCATTGGTGCGAGTCTCGGACCGCGTTTCGTCGCCCGTCTCATCGACTCCGTCCTGATCGGTGTTGCCAGCGTCTACGCGATATTCATGGCCGGTCTCGCTGTGGGGTTCACTGCGAACGTCGTCTCTGTGGCGATCGTCATCGGCTATTTCACCCTGATGGAGTCGTACACGGGTCGGACGATCGGCAAGATGGTGCTGAGGATCGAAACCGTGGGGCCGGACGGCCGGAATCCATCGCTCGAGATGGCCTTCCGTCGCAACATCTGGTATCTGCTCGGCATTCTCCCCTATGTCGGAGGGCTGGCCGAGGTTGCCGCGATGATTTCGATCGCCGTAACGATCAGCCGCTCCCCGATACACGTCGGCTGGCATGACATCTTCGCCGGCGGGACCCGGGTGCTCCCGGTGAGGCGCTGAACGCCGATGTCGAGAAACGCTACCTTGCACCGGCTCGTTGACTTCTGGTGGATATGGGCGCTCGCTGCGCTCGCAGCCGGTGCCGTCACCACGGCCGCCGCTCGGGGCTTCCCGATCGTCGACCTCGAACTCGCCGGGACCGTCGAGCGTGCCGACGACGTGGTCCGTGGTGTCGATCTCGACACGGTTCGGGCCGCGATCCTTTGGGACTTCCTCTTCATCTTCTTCTACGCCCCGGCTCTCTTCTTCGGATCCCTCTGGGCGAGGCGCCAGTTCGACGGAGACTTCGGTCGGAGGACCGGAACCGTGATCGCCGCGGGTGGCCTCATGGCCGGAGCGCTCGACATGATCGAGAACGTGGCGATGCTCGGCTATCTCAACGCTGTGGGCGGTTGGGGAGGCTGGCCGCTGTTGAGTGCGGTCATGGCGATCCCGAAGTTCGTCCTCGCCTTCGTGGCCATCGTCTACATCCTGGTTGGCATCGTCCTGGCCGTCGCTGGGAGCTTCACGCGGCCTCGGCAGGAAGCGGCATAGCGGGATTCGGGATTGGCGATCCGCCGATTGACTCGACTTCGAAGCGCTTGCGACCGGGGAAGCGGATACCGAAATCGCTGAACATCTACTGCCGGTCAGCCGTCAGGCTGGGTCTGTTCGAAAGCGGCGACTCCGAATCGAGCGAGCTCCATGTCCTCAGCCTCGGGGAGACCGGACACACCGACGGCGCCCACGACCCGTCCGTCGACGCTGATGGGGACGCCGCCGCCCCATGAGACGTAGCGGAGCTCGCCGAAGTTCGTCATCGGGAACCCCTCGGTCTTCGATGCCTCGCCGATGGCCTTCGATTCGGTCTGTTCCCTGGCTGCCGTGTAAGCCTTGTTCATGGCGATGGTGATCGAGGGGAGACGGCACCCGTCGGTTCGGACGAAGGCGAGGAGCTCGCCGTGATCATCGACGACCGCCACGGCAGCACCGCGACCGGTCCGTTCGAGCTCGCCCCGAATCTCATCGAGGACGACAAGTGCATCGCTGTGGCTCAGTCTGTTGATGGTGTCCATGCCGGCCTCCTTCGGGTCCCGTCACCCTACCTGGTGCTCTCGGGCCTTCGTACGGGATTCGCGGTAGGCAAGATCCGCCCGCGTAGGCACACCCGAGAGGCCGACGCCGATTGGTCAAGTCACAGTCGTTGGAGCAGGTCATCGATGAGGGTCGTCATCGAGAGAGCGAGAATCTCAGGATCCGCGTCGGCTCCAGCGGAGCGGACGACCATTCCCACACCGACTGCGTCGAGTGTTCCGAAGAGTGGGCCAAGGAGATCGATGGCCTCGACGGTGACGTCTCGGCTGAGATCGTGCTCGAGGAGCCGACCAAGTCGCTCAGCAAGGTCAGCCGTCTCGACGGCACGCAGCAACCTGAGTACATCGAGAGCGTCCTTGTCCAATCGTCGATGCCCACCGACACGCTCGGCGATCTTGATGACCTTCGCTACCAGGAGTGCTCCCGGTCCGGCGACCCACATGTCAACCGTGCGGGTGTCGACCGGGTCGAGAGCGCCGATGCGAATACGGTCACGGTCGATGAGGGCGCCCTCCAGGCCTTTCGCTCGACGAGCGACGATCTTGCCATGGACGCCAAGGCGGGCAGCCCGAGATCCCGGTCCGGCGATAGCCTCGGGAACCATGAAATCGACAGCGATGCCATCTGGATTCAACCAGGCTCCGGGATTCCGTCGAAGGGTGAACCCATCAGCGTCCAGGAGGTCGCCGAGGAGCGGTTCGTCGGCGAGAGTGTCGGGACCGATGGCGAAATCGGCATCGGTGGTGTACTCAGCGACAGCCAGATCGGAGCTTCCTGCTCGGAGATAGACAGCTTGGGCCCCGACGAGAACAAGGGAATCGAGGTGTGGTTCGAGCGTGTCTGCAGCGTCGAGTAGCGCAGAGCGGGCACGGACATAGAGGGGGTCAGGTTCGCCATACATGTTCGTTCCTTTCCATCCACTCGAGTATCTCATCTCCCTGTGACGGTTCTCGGCCGGGGCCGGTGAGGAGGTCGACGGCGAGTTGGCTTGGTGCAACACACACCAGACCACCACGTTCGATGGTTCGGTCGAAGACAACCGGATCGTACGGTTCGAGCAGTGTGACGTTCGATCCCGCATCCGTCTCCCTGAGGCCGAGGATCTCGGCAGCACCTTCCGGGTCCTCTACGTAGACAGCGGCCGTTCTTGCTGGAGCGATGGGATCGAAACCCTGGGCTGCGAACGCCCCGGTCGCGGCATACTTGATCCCGGTGTTCGTCAGATTGGTCCCGAGCGTTCCGAAGCCGCGGGGCTCCAGGTAGGTGGAGACTGTGTTGGAGCGGAGTTGACCGTAGTCCTCCGACCACCGTTGGATCGTTCCCTTCCAATCGACAGCGGTGATGGGGCCGCGGGGTTCTCGAGCGATGAGGTTGTCTCGACCGAGGAGATCGATCACCCGGACGAGTGATGCGAGGGAGACATCCGATGCGGCAGCGAGTTCTCGGATGCCGAACGGTGGAGCGAAGTCGACGACTGCTCGTACGGATCGACCAGAGCCTCTGCCTCGCAGCGACTGGAGGCCATGGGGCTGAGGCCATGGATCTCGGTCGGCGCCACGGGTCCAGATGAAGAGACCGGGTGAGGCCGATCGGATGCGAACGTTGCCGGTGGTGTCCAGGTAGCCCACACCACGGTCGTCGAGAATGGACCGTGATCGGGGGGAAAGGTACGCCGCCGCGACGATCGGGATGCCATCGGCGACTCCTTCGGCGAGATCTCTGGTCCTATCTGCGATGCTTCCTATGTCGCGTGGTTCAATGACTCGCTTCGTTTCGATCACCAGAGCGGCGGTGTCTCCCGCTGGAGACCGAACTTCCACCAGAACACCGACTCTCCGATCTCCTTCCGGCACGTCGAAGCGAACCTGGAGTGTCCAGTCGGGAGGGAAGGAGTCAGTGAGAGTCCGTTCAACGCCGCGGATGATCTGAGATTCGGTTGGTCGGCGGTTCTTCGACATGGGAGTGTTCTCTTCCACCTAGAGGGTGTTCCGAAAAGTATATCGTTTCACCAACGGCGAAACAAGGAAAGATATGGAACGCATCGGTGTGTGGGTGCTCTTCCGGAATCCATCGAGCGAGTCGGCGGTCGGAGCTACGGTGTCGACTCGGGGCCCGTGAACGGTGCCGCCGGTGACCGAAGGATGCGTCGGTCGGACGTGACGGCGATCAGGTCGTA
>JAOZMA010000012.1:0-3533 GCA_029934555.1 Acidimicrobiia bacterium
CACCGTATAACACTCAATGAGTGACCGTGCGTCCCTCGAGTAATTGGGGGGGGGCCCGAGTCTCCTCGGGCCCCCGCACGCTCCCCGCGGCCGGGAGGAAGGGACCAGGGCAGCACTGATCGCTGCCGCATCAACGGTCCTCTTCGTGGTCGTTGCTCTGTGGGCGATCCTCTCGTCGGAGGCCTGGCCTGCCGTTCAGAACCAGTTCTTCAACTGGGACCACTTCGTCATCGTCTTCCCAAAGGTGCTCGGCGGGCTCTGGCTCGACATCAAGATGTTCCTCTTCGCAGAGGTTGTCATCCTCGCCGTTGCATTGGCGATCGCGATAATCCGCTCGCTGCGAGGGCCGGCGTTTTTCCCTCTTCGTGCCCTTGCCATCATCTTCATCGATCTGGTTCGGGGCATCCCCGTGATCCTGCTCATCCTTCTCCTCGGGTTCGGCATACCGGCACTGCAACTACCAGGTGTGCCCAAGGGAGCGCTCTTCTGGGGATTGACGGCGATCATCATCAGCTACAGCGCGTATACGGCCGAGGTCTACCGCGCCGGTATCGAGTCCGTCCATGAGAGCCAGCGAATGTCGGCGCGGTCGCTCGGCCTTACACAAGGACAGACGCTCCGATACGTGCTCGTTCCCCAGGCGATACGCAACGTCATCCCCGCACTCCTCAACGGCTTCGTCAGCCTTCAGAAGGATGTGGCCCTCGTTCTCATCCTCGGCATCCGCGAGGCGGTCCGAGAAGCAGACATCTATGCCGCGAGCACTTTCAACTACACGGGGTACGTCGCGGCAGCCCTGCTCTTCATCGCCGTCAGCGTCCCCGTGGCTCGATTCACGGACTGGTACACAGAACGAGATCGCCAGAAGAAGCAATCGGTGAATGCATGACAACTCCCAAACTGGAACTGCGGGGAGTGTGGAAGGCTTTTGACGACAAGGAGGTTCTGCGCGACGTTGATCTCGCTGTTGATCACCACGAGGTTGTCTGCTTGATCGGCTCCTCCGGATCCGGGAAGTCGACCATGCTCAAGTGCGTCGACCTCCTCGTTCCGATCGATGAAGGGACGATCCTCCTCGACGGTGCAGACATCACGGCACCCGGTGTCAACCCGAATCGAGTCCGTGAGGAGATGGGCATCGTGTTCCAAGCGTTCAACCTGTTCCCCCACATGAACGTTCTCGACAACATCACGCTCAGCCCGCGCAAGGTACATGGTGTCGGACGCTCTGAGGCCGAGGAGAAGGCGAAAGATCTGCTCGAACGTTTCGGTCTCTCGGACAAGGTTGCCGAATACCCGGACCGTCTCAGCGGCGGCGAGCAACAACGCGTGGCCGTGATTCGGGCGCTCGCCACCGAACCGGACCTCATGCTTTTCGACGAGGTGACCTCGGCGCTCGACCCCGAGCTGGTCGCAGAGGTCCTCGACGTGATTCGAGGCCTGAAAGACGTCGGCATGACGATGGTCATCGCAACCCACGAAATGGGGTTCGCTCGGGACGTCGCAGACCAGGTCTGCTTCCTCGATCAAGGACGCATCCTCGAACACGGCCCCGCAGCACAGATCTTCTCGTCTCCGAAAGAACCTCGAACACAGCAGTTCCTTCAGAGGATCACCGACGCAGGTCGCCTCTAGTCGTCAGATCTGAGATCTCACCGTCACGAGATCACCGGGTCTCGGTCTGATGACCTTCCCCCCTGTGCCGTTGTTCTCCGACACGAGCAGATAGCCGCTCGAGTCCCACAGAGCGATCAACGTATCCGTGTCGTACTCGGAGTCTCCGAATGTCGACACCATGCCGTTGATGTGTGCGCCACAGATGTCGACCACGACATCGTCCGGCAGGGAGAGATGGGCGATCTCTTCCGGCAGAATCGAGCAGATCGCATTGCCGAAGTCGTCGATGTAGATAACCTCACCGACGACGCTGCCATCGTCGTGCCGCTCTGCTCCCCACAATGAGATCCTGACGGGGTCGTCGAAAGGTGTGCCGAGGTCGGCGAGCGGAACACCCGCGACGAGGTGTGCCCCCACCGGAGAGAAGAGATCCCGTCCGTGGAACGTCATGGTCACGTTCTCGAGCCAGTACTCGGGCTTGTCGAGGTGGACGAACTCGGTCGACCAATCTTCCCGCTCGGCGCGGTCGAGACACGCCGTCAGCACGCCGTTGTCGGGAGCGACGAAATAGTGCTCGCCGATCCGCGCTGCGAGCGGTCTGCGGTCGGTGCCAACGCCGGGATCGACAACGATCACGTGGACCGTCCCGGAGGGGAAGAAGAAGGCGCTGTTATTGACAACGAAATTCGCTTCGCGGATGTCCTGAGGGGTGATGTGATGCGACAGATCTGTGATCACCGCATCCGGGGCGATCCGGTAGATGGCGCCATGCAAGACGGCGTCACTCCCCTGCCGGGTGCCAAAGTCAGTTGTGAGCGTGATGAAAGACATGTGTTGGATGCTACCCCATCGCCCACCAGGCTTCGATATCGCCTTTGAGGCGGGTTCGAGTCGCATCGTCGGCCCATGAAGCATCGATCACGGCGAGGGACAACCGCTTCAGGGCGGCCTCATCCAGTCCGAAGTGCTCTTCGAGATTCTCGAACTCACCCGCCAGTGTCGTGTCGAACATCGCAGGATCATCCGTGTTGATCGTCACCATGACGCCCGCATCGATCAGCCTCCGCACCGGATGCTGATCCCAGTGCGCTATCACGCCGGTTCGTAGATTGGACGTTGGGCACACTTCGAGAGGTATCTGATGCTCGACCAGGTAGTCCACGAGGTGGGGATCATCGATCGAACGTACACCGTGACCGATGCGTTCGGCGCCGAGGTCCCTGATGGCTCCCCATACGCTCTCGGGTCCGGCCTCCTCCCCCGCGTGGGCGGTCAGGCGGAACCCGAATTGTCGCGCATCGTCGTACACGGCGGCGAACTGTTCCGGCGGGTGGGCAAGTTCGAATCCGCCGATCCCGACCCCGATGACTCCGGTGTCGGCCGCAACCTCTTTGATCGCTGCGAGAGTCCTGGCCGTCCCCTTGGGACCTCTATCTCGAACGAGATCCACGATCAATGGAACTTCCACGCCGTCCACGCGATCGAGACCCGCCCGGATCGCCGTGGCGATTCCCTGCGGCTGCAACCCGTGGTGGCGAAAGTCGCTGGGAGAGAAGAACGATTCGACGTAGACGATGTTCTGGTCAACGAGATGCCTGGCGACCGCTTCGGCAGCGAACTCGAAGTCCTCGTAGGAGCGGAGAAAACCGTTCATCCACTCCCAGGTCTCCATGAAGTGAGCGAAGTCGCGGTAGCTGAACCAATCAGCCAGCTCCTCCTGGCTCTTGATGATCGGATCTCCGCCGTGGTGTTGGATCAGTTCCCATAGCACCGGCACTGGGATCGCACCCTCCAGGTGGAAGTGCACTTCGGCCTTCGGCATCGTCGTCCAATCGCGCATCGGGACATTCAACCAGAGTTCGGAGCAACCCGACGCCATGAGGCTCCCGACGCGAAGAGAGGGGGGGGGGCCGGGG
>JAOZMA010000012.1:3543-17473 GCA_029934555.1 Acidimicrobiia bacterium
TCGGTCACCGAGGTGACCGCCCCTCTCCCCCGCTCGTATGGGTCAGCCCGTCTTGTCGGGTTCGCTGAACGGATGCGAGCCCGGGACCTCCTCGGGTGCCGAGACGGTGGCGATCCTGCCGTCGTCGGAACGAGCATCGATCGTCAGCTGCAGATCCTCCGTGTTGAGCTTGCGGAGTTCGCTCTGCGTCACGCCCGTGTTCCTGGATCCCATGCGGATCATGAAGAACAGGAACGCGACAAGAATCAACACCCAGATCAAGTAGAGGATCTTCTGGGTCCCGATCGAGTTGGGAGCGATGAACTGATACCACTTGTCGGTTTCAGTGATCACCGTGTTCTCAAGGAACGAGACGTGTCCTTCGTAGAACAGCGTGAACGGCAGGTAGCCGACTGCGAAGCCGATGAACCCGACGAGCGTGTTCATGTAGCCCATACCGATCCGCATGTACGAACGGATCTCACAGCCGATCATCAGCACGGCGCCGAGGCCGAGCAACAGTCCACCGATGATGTTCCCGGCGGTCAAGTGATACTTGAGGCTGCCTTCGAACCCCGGAGCGGCGCCGAGCGTCCACCCGAACCAGACGAAGCCGGCGGTCAACACCCATGCAGCAGCAAGGCCGATGATCGGCAGATAGCCGCGCATGAGGGTGCGAGTGATTCTCGGGATTCCCATGTCCGCGTACTTGCTGTCGTTCTTCGTCATGCTGCCCGCAGCTTCGAGGCTGACCAGAGCGCATTCGGTGCCGAAGCCGCTCTTCGCCATGCCGATTCCACCGACGATGCCCGCGAAGAGCGTGCCGAGCACGTAGAGCCAACCCTTGGCATCCACCGACTTGCTGAACGCAACAATCTCGCCGTCTTTCAGGTGCTGGAGCCCTTCGGGGTTGAAGAAACCGCCGTAGAACGCCACGAACACGAGGAGGATCGAGAACGATGCGGCGGCCCAGTACCAGGGGTTCTTGTACCAAACGTACGTCGGATCGTACGCGGGGCACTCCCCCGTGTCCGTCGCTTCGCAGTAGGACTTCGTCTCCTGGTGCTTGAAGTACTGCCCAACGTTGAGACGGGTCATGATGAAGAAGGCCAGACCGCCACCGATCGCCATGAAGACGACGGTGACCGTCGAGTGGACGTTCATCATCGGAATGCCGCCGAGAAGGTGGTTGAGCGTACAGCCGCCGGCGAGGCGGGTTCCGTACGAGAAGATCATGCCGCCGAGGAACGAGATACCGAGCATGCGCAGCGGGTACTTCACCCACGCACGGCTCTCTCGCTCGGCAAGTGCGACGATCAGGCCACCGATGATCATTCCGACGATCGGCCAACCGATACCCGGGACGAACGCCCCACCGGAGGGGAAGCCGTCGGCCCAGTTGCCGTACAACGACGACTCGAAGCCGAAGAGATTCCCGACCGAGACCTCCAGGCCGCGGAACATCTTCCCGAGGTCGGTGGTCACGGTGATCGGCTTGAGCACGCCATCCTTGCCTGCTTGAGCGTTCGCGATCCACAGCGTGATCATGTAGATGATCTGCGCCACGCCGAAGACCAGGCCGGCAGCCAGGAACGACCACTGCCTCCTGGTAAATCGATCCCACATCGATGTGCGGGGCTTCACGGTTGTATTTGCCATGGAACAAGCCTCCAATATGCCTGATAACGGTGACACGCTACGCGTTCAGTAGACCGCAGTAATATGCATGGTCCGCAATCCGTGATAGCGAAACCGAATGACCCTCGAAGAAGCGATCCATGAGTTCCGCCGGGCCGAAGAGGCGAAGGTCCATCGTCCGAGCCTGTCAACCCGGCAACTACGCGTCTTCGTCGAGATCTACCGGAATCGCTCAGTCACCGATGCAGCCGATCTGTTGCTCCTCTCTCAGCCAACGGTCAGTCGGGCCCTCAAGGCCCTCGAGGAGCGCCTCGACGTCACGCTGTTCGATCGGACGACACACGGGATCGATCCAACCCCGGCCGCTGAGATTCTCTACCCCCGCGCTGTCACCGCCCTCACTGAGATCGATGTGGCTCTTCAAGAGCTCAAAGGTCCTTCAGATGCGGATCTGTTGTCGGTCGGAACAACACCCGAACTGTTGATGCTTGTCGCGCCTGCGGCACGGGGCCTCATGCTCGGGGAGAGCGAACTGGGACATCTCGAAGCCTCCATCGCCGACGACCTCATCTCTGCGCTTCAGAACCACACGCTCGATCTCGCCGTGCTACCGGCTCTGGGAGACCAGATCCCTGACTGGGCGCACAGCACGCCGATTCGGGCGATTCGAGTCGCTCTCCACCAACCAGCTACCGGAGCCCGATCGGAGATCCTGGCGCTTCCGCCGGAGGGCTCGTGGGAGAGAACCCTTCTCCGGGGTCTCATGGGCCATGACCCGCACGGACCTGTATTCCAAGCGACCGGCGGAGGTGTGTCGAAACGACTGTTGAGGGAGGGTTTCTCGGTGTATCTCCCGGTCGGGTGCGCAGACGACGTGACCGACGTCGAGATGGTGGATCCTATTCGTGACATAACCGTGTATGCCATCACACGCGAACCCATAGGCCCCGATTCACCTGCAGCACGCCTCATCGAGCGCATCAGATTGTCGGGCGATCCCGCGCCGTGATGTGACCCTTGTCCCTGGTCGTAGGCTGCGCCCTTCCGTACGGTGGACGTATTGGAAAGGACGGTAAATGCAGGTTTCATATGCCTCAGGTTCGACCGACACCCCGCTTCTCACGGAGACCATCGGAGAGAATCTCGAACACACCACCGCACGTTTCCCCGATCGTGATGCGTTGATCGTTCGGCATCAGGGGATTCGATGCACCTATTCGGAGTTCGATGAGGCGACCGATCGCCTTGCCAAGGCATTCCTGCAACTCGGCGTCGAACTCGGCGACCGCGTGGGAATCTGGAGCCCCAACTGTGCCGAGTGGGTGGCCGTCCAGTACGCCACGGCGAAGATCGGGGCAATCCTCGTGAACGTCAATCCGGCCTACCGCACATCGGAGCTCGAGTACGTCCTCAACCAGTCGGGGTGCCGGTTCCTGATCTCGGCCCCTTCATACCTGACGTCCGATTACCGGGCCATGATCGATGCGGTCTCCGGCTCCACACCGGAACTCGAACGAACGATCTTCCTCGACTCCCCTGAGTGGAACGAACTCTTCGACGCCGGAGACGCCGTGCCGGACGAGACACTCTGGCAACGCGAGTCACTCCTCGATGCCGACCAGCCGATCAACATCCAATACACATCGGGCACGACGGGGTTCCCAAAGGGTGCGACCCTCAGCCACCGGAACATCCTGAACAACGGGTACTTCTGCGGCGAGCGACTCGGCTACACGGAGGAAGACCGGGTCTGCATCCCTGTTCCCTTCTACCACTGCTTCGGCATGGTCATCGGGAATCTTGCCTGCACGACGCACGGGGCAGCGATGGTCGTACCGTCACCGGGCTTCGAGGCCGGCGCCGTCCTCGAGGCTGTCGAAGCTGAACAGTGCACGAGTCTGTACGGAGTGCCGACGATGTTCATCGCGACGCTCGAACATGAAGACCTTGAGAAGCGGGATGTGTCATCGCTCCGCACCGGTGTCATGGCCGGTGCTCCCTGCCCGATCGAGGTCATGAAGCATGTGATCACCGATCTGAACATGGCTGAGGTGACGATCGCCTACGGGATGACCGAGGTATCCCCCGTCGCAACGCAGACGCTCCGGGACGACACCATCGAACGGCGGGTCTCCACCGTCGGGGTCGCCCATCCCCACGTCGAGATCCAGATCGTCGACACGGACACGGGCGAGGTGGCCCCCGTCGGTACATCCGGCGAGTTCTGCACTCGCGGGTACTCCGTCATGCAGGGCTATTGGAACGAACCGGAGCGCACGACCGAGTCGATCGATAATGACGGGTGGCTGCACTCCGGAGATCTGGCCGTCATGGATGAAGCCGGATACGTGAAGATCGTCGGCCGGCTGAAGGACATGATCATCCGCGGGGGCGAGAACGTCTATCCGCGAGAGATCGAAGAGTTCCTCTACACACACCCCGATGTCGTCGACGCACAGGTGATCGGGGTCCCCGACGAACGATTCGGCGAAGAGATCATGGCATGGGTGCAGAAGAGAGAGGACTCGGACCTGTCTGAATCCGAACTCGTCGACTTCTGCAAGGGCACCATCGCACATTTCAAGGTGCCGAGATACGTGCGTTTCACCGACGAGTACCCGATGACCGTGACCGGCAAGATCCAGAAGTTCAAGCTCCGCGAGCGGGCCATCGAGGAGCTCGGCCTCGAGTCGATTGCGAACACCGAGACGGCCTGACTCCGAGATCGAAGCGATCCAGACTCAGGCCTCGCGGCGCTCCATCAGTGCGATGCTCGCTGCGATCGATCCCATCGACAGGATGATGGTGACGGCCAACGGGCCCCAATAGTCGAACCCGCCGCCGGCGATCAGAGCATCAAAGCTGCCGACGAGGCTCGATGGGAGCCAGGCATCAACCTGAGGGATCAGGCCGATGATCCCGATCACGATCAGGACTCCGACGGTGATCAGCGCCGTGCCGGGGATGCTACGAACGAGCGATGCGGCAAACCCGGTCAGCGCGACCACGAACACGAGGTACACAGAGAGCAGCAGTGTGGCGGTGACCGTACCGCCGAGGAGAGGTGCGCCGATGAGTATCGCCGACCCGACGTAGGCGATCGTCGTACCGATCACAAAGGAGACGACAGACGCGAGCATGTTCACCACGTATCGGGGGGCGAGGATCTGAGGGATGCTCGCTCTCGTCCGCAGATAGACGGCCATCTCGGGTCTCGAGTCGAACGCAAGCGCCGCTGCGGCAACGAATGCGATCGCGAGGATCCCGATCTGAAGAGCATTGCCGAGATACCCAGCCATCGCTAGCTCCGGGCTCGGAGGAGGAACGGCGATCTCGACGCCGCCCCCGACCGCCTCGACGATCTCCGGGAGGAACCGGGCGGTGAGCGGCCCCAGAGCCCCGAACAGTGCGAACACGCCGAACAGTATCCAGATCCGATGGGTGCGGAAGAGCCGGACGAGTTCCAGGCGCCAGAGAGTCACTGTGTCACCTCGAGGAAGACGTCCTCCAGGCTCCGCTCCACCGGAGCGATCGACACGATGGCAGCGTCGCTGTTCGCCACGCACGGGACGAGTTCTTGCTCGATGACGGCCGAACTGGCGGCTGTCACGATCACAGTGCTTCCGGCGGCGGAGACATCGGCCACCCATTCGCACCTCTGCAGAAGAGCGACGAGGCCGTCACTACTCCCCCGTACCACAACACAGTACGAGGGAAGGTGGGAGCTGCCGCGGATGAGATCCTCGAGGGTTCCCTCGTAGATGAGCTGGCCCCTGTTGAGGATCCCGATCTCGTCGCACACCGCCTCGACGTCATCGAGGATGTGGCTCGAGAAGATCACGGTCGAGTCGCCCCGGAGATCGCTCACCATGTCGAGCACTTCTCTTCGCCCGGCGGGGTCGAGAGCTGCGGCCGGTTCATCGAGGAGAAGGAGGTCCGGGTCTCCGACGACGGCGGCCGCTAGCCCGAGGCGCTGGAGCATTCCGCGTGAGAATCCGCCAACTCGTCGATGGGCAACCTGCAACAGCCCCGTTCGGGCAAGGACGGCATCGACCGCCGCTGGGTCCCCACCGGGCAGCGCAAGATTGAACGACAAGTCGACAACCTCGCGGGCCTTCATCCACGGATCGAATTTCGGGGCGTCGGGAAGTACCGCAACGCGACGAGCATCAACAGTGAACTCGCCCTTCGTCGGCCGCCGAAGACCCGCAAGGATCCCCAGGAGCGTCGTCTTGCCCGCTCCGTTGGGGCCGACGAGTCCGTACACCGACCCGCGACGCACGGAGAGGCTGACGTCGTCAAGAGCGGTCGTCGTGCCGTACTTCTTTGTGATCCCGCTGGCTCCGACGACATCGTTCGTCATACCGGACCAATCCTACCGGTCCGCGGCTCCACGCTCGGCGGGATTCACGGCCACACCCACCGTTCCCATGTCGGCAAGAAGCTCGAGGGCGAGATGGTCCAGATCGGCATCGGAACCCACCGCGTACGCGATCAGCGGCACACCCTCCAGACCATTGAAACCGTCACCCGACACTCGATCGATCAGCTCATCACTCCACACCCACATCGCGACCTCCCGGCACTCAGCATCAACACACCTGCCAAACGTACCTCGTCTGTCAAATGATGCTGACCGGCGGAAACACCGCGGTGTGGTTCACCCTTCGATCAAGGTGGTGTCCGGTTGATAGGTAGACCACGAGAACCAGAAGGTGTCCAGGTGCTCGACGCGGTCCAAACGGGTCCCCTCGAGCGGCCCGGAGGTCGCCTCGCCGCTGATGAGCCAGACGCTCCCGGTCTCTTCGTCGACGAACCGATCACCGTCGGCATCGAAGGTCAAAGACTGCCCATCCACGATCCTGGAGAAGACGCCGACGGACCCTACGTCACGTCCGTCCTCGAGGATTCCTTCGTCGAGTGCAGAAGCCTGGCCCGCCTTCCAGAAGATCACGAGGTCTTGATCTCCGACGACGATGTTCGTAGCGCTCGCCTCACCGTCGCTGAGGGCGTTGAGGTCGTACGCCACCGCTTGGTCGTTCACCGCGATCCCCACTACCCGCTGCTTCGCAAGACCGCGGTCATCGAGGGCACCCCTGAAGAGGAACGGCTGGGTGGTGTCATCGTCGTAGCCCTCATACGGGTTTCTGCCGTAGTCGCGGTTGAATCCTGTCGCGGTCCAGTCCAGAACCTGTCCTTCCGGGTAGGCGGTCGTGAAGTCGCCCCATGCCATCAGCGGTGATCCGATCGCTTCGAGTTGGGTCCCGGTAAGGACCCCCACGACGGCCTTCCCATCGAAATGGGTCCACATCGACTCGGTGGCACGGTCGTACATGACCAGCGCAGAAGCGAAGAGACTGCCGGACGTCCCGAAGGTCGTCTCGACGCCGTTGATCTCCCGGCGATAGGTGACTGCGGAGTTGCAGAGGGGACAGTAGGTGACCGACACTGGCACCCCGCCGACCGTGTCGTTGACGATCTCGTGCCAGATCATCGCACGGATCGGATAGGCACGGGCATCACCATCGATCTCGAGCGCTACCACCGGCTCTGCGGGATCCAGGATCTCAAGATTGTCGGCAACTGCGAGGAATACCGGATCCTCGATCGGCGGGATGCCGTCCGGCGGTGGCCCACCGGAGATGATCTCATCGAGCGGTACGAGGGGCTCTGGAAAGTCAGCAGAGGTGGGATCATCGAGAGCAGACGGACCGGCAGGCAGCGTGGAACTCGTCGATTCGGCTGTGAGCGTGGTGGATGGGGATGCGGCGCTCGACGACGTTGCATCCGTCGCTGTGTCCTCGGTCGCAGAATCGTTGGTTGATGCCCCGCATGCGGTCGCAACAAGCGCGATCGCTGCGAACATCGTCAGCATGGTGGTTCGAGTCACGGAGGTTCCTTTCGGTGCTCCTCTATCGAACGCATCCGTAGTGCAGCGTGTTCCTCTTTGTCGGTTTTCAGACAGTGCAACGCGGATTACGATCACGACGGGTTGTGCCGTCCATGAGGAACCGTTTCGACACGATCGCTGCCGTGCTCGGTGTGACCGGGATCATGAGCGCACTCGTCGTGTTCGGGATTCTGTCCTACACGGCCCCCGATACGAGACAGCTCTACGACCCCTCACGCTCCGGTGATCAGATGCCCAGAGGATTTCGGCAGCTGTTGTCGCGCGATGCCATCCGCCCGATCTACGACCCGCAGTTCGTGACTGCAGAGGCCACTCCATGGCGCGATGACACGCTCGTCATCGGTATCGAGCAGGACGGCGACGCCAAGGCATATCCCGTGAGCTTCCTCAACGGAAGGGAAATGGTCATCGACAGCATCGCGGGGATTCCAGTCCTCGTCACGTGGTGACCACTCTGCGGAACGGCGATGGTCCATCGCCGCGAACTGAACGGCGAGACCCTCGTCTTCGGGAACCAAGGGGCTCTGTGGGGCAATGCCATGACATGGTGGGACCACAGCACCGGCAGCGTCTGGAGCCAGCCGCTGGGAGAGGCGATCCTCGGGCCACACAAGGGCGATCGGTTGGAGCTCTTCCTGTCTGCGATGACTACCTGGGGCGCATGGAGGCAGACTCACCCAGAGACCCTCACGCTCGATGCACCCGGCGGTTTCGACCGCATCTCCATGCGCAGTGTCGCCATCGTCGTGGATCTGGGCACTGAGACCGCCGCCTATCCGATCCCTCTCTTGGAACGGGAGCATGTCATCAACGACACGGTGGCGGGTGTCGAGATCGCCGTCGTGATGGATCCGGCTGATCCATCACGATGGGCGGTGTTCAGCAGGGACGTCGATGGGATCGTCGTCGATCTGATCTCGCGCGGCGACGTCCTCTTCGACCCGGCGTCCGGGACAGCGTTCGATCCCGTCAGGGGCATCGGCACCGGCGGCACTCTGGACGGTGAGATCCTTGGACACCTGCCTGCGTTCACCTCGTTCCCCAGGGATGTACCCACCTTCTGGCCGGAAGCACGGTTCTGGACCGGGTCTGGCTGACCGACGGTCCTCAGCCGACCCCGCCGGCGAGCAGTCGAGCCTCGGGAGACCGACGAAGCCTGATCATGGCGAGGATTCCCAGGATCGGACCCAGTGCGAGCCAGGGAAAGGCCCACTGCCATCCGAACGCTTCAGCGAAGACAGGAACGCCCCGGATCGTCACCAGGGTGAGAAGAAATCCAAGTCCGGTCTGAAGCGTGAGCGCAGTCCCACGGCGCTCTTCCTTCGCCGTCTCGGTCACCATCGTCGAGAACTGCGCCGAATCCGCGACGACCGTGGCACCCCACACCAGGAACAGCGGTATGACGAGAAGCGGTGAGCGTCCGAACACGAGGGCGGTGGCAACGGCAGACGCCCCTGAGATCGCCATCGCTCCCCCGGCGACAACCGTTCGGCCGTGCCGATCCGCCATGCGGCCGGCCACGTATGACGCCGGCCCCCCGATCGCGATGATGGCGAACGTCGCGAACGGAACCCACCCGCCTTCATCACCCCGTTCGGCTGCGCTCGTAGCGAGAAACGCGGCCGTCCACGTCCACATGGCATAGAGTTCCCACATGTGTCCGAGGTATCCGTAGGTCGACAGGCGGACACCTCGATTCCGTATGGCCGCTCCGACGTGGTGGAACGAGAACGGTGAAGATGCAACCTCGTATGGTCCGTCCGACACCGTGGAGATCATCAGCACGGCTCCGGCAACGGCGAAGATAGAAGCGCCGATGATGACACCGCGCCAATCCAGACCCACTCCGCGGATCAGGTGTGGTCCGGCACTGCCAATCGTGAGTGCGCCAACGAGAACGCCGAGAGCCATTCCGCGACCCCTCTGGAACCATCCTGCCATCGCCTTCATTCCGCTCGGGTAGGCCCCGGCGAGAGCGACACCGGTCACGAACCGCAGCCCATAGGCAAGGGCAACGGTGTCGGCGGTCACGAAGATCACGGCCACGTTGGAGGCCGCGCCGACGAGTGCAGCGACCGTGAAGAGCTTCCTGGCTGCCACCGAGTCGGCCAGCCCCGATACTGCGATCGTGAAAGCGCCGACCACGAATCCGATCTGGACGGCCAGCGTGAGCCACGACGATTCTCCGAAGGAGAGCCCCCACTGGTCACGAAGCTGGGGAGCAATCGCAGCGGCCGAGAACCACAGGGTGAGCACCAGCAACTGGGAGAGGGCGATACCGATGAGGGCCCGGCGCTGACCGATTATCGGTGTGGAGCCGATCGTGGCTGCGCTAGTCATCGACGGACATCGCTGGTTCGGCTGTGGGATGGCGTCTCCGCTGTGTCGTGCCGACGACGATCGCTGCTGCGACCACGACTGCAACGAACCCCAACCCCCAGAGGAGCGGCGCCGAAGCAATCGCGTTCTGCACCGTCTGCGAGAGGTTCTCGATGAAGCGGAATGACGCGTTGTCGCCGAGCGCCTGGGCGCCGGAGCGCAGGCTCACCGTCCAGAACCACACGATGTAGAGACCTGCCCCGATGAGGATTACTCCCGACACTCTGGTGATGTAGCGGGCTGTGCCACGGAACCAACCGATGAGCGACTGTTTCCCGACAGCGATGGCAACGGTCACGGCCATCAACACCACTGCCATCCCTGAGCCATACGCCACGAAGGTCGCGATGCCCGAGACGAAGGATCCGCGCGTTACCTGGGTCGCCACGACGGTCAGGAATACGGGGAGGGTGCACGATAACGAGGCTACGGCATACGAGACGCCGAAGAGGAACACGGAGCGGTACCCCCGCCCCGATGCCGCCTTGCTCGACTTCGGGAGTCCGACCTTCAACTCATAGCCGCGCACCAGGGCGATGCCGAGTCCGATGACTGCTACTCCCACCACGATCGCCACCCATGGGATCAGATCGATCACGACACGGAATCCAGCTGTGATCAGGACTCCGGCGAGACCGAACACCACGAGGAATCCGGCAGACACGATCGCACCGACGACGAGTGCTCCGCGCAATGCGGCCGCGGTGCCTTGTTCCTCCTCGTCCATTCCCATGAAGTACGACAAGTAGGCCGGAAGCATCGCGAACCCGCATGGGTTCACGGTGGCAACGAGCCCTGCTGCGAACGCGAGGGCGAGTGGCGCGTCGATCATGCAGCGAACGCCTGCTCGATCATGTCGAGCAGCTGGGTCTCGGTAAGCGGACCGTTGTGCTGTTCGACGATGAATCCGTCTGCATCGATGAAGATCGTGAACGGCATTCCGATGCCGCCGAACTCCAGATAGAGATCGCCGAGAGGGTCGTCTCCGAGGTCGAAGAGAACACCGGTCTCTTCGATGAGGCGCAGCGCATCGTCTCGGTCGTCTTGGATGTTCAGACCGAGGAAGGCGACTTCGTCACCGAGGCTCTGTTGCGCTGGCTTGAACGCCGCCGACATTTCTGCCACACAAGAAGGACACCAGGACGCCCAGAAGTTGACGACCAACGGGAGTCCTTCGTAGTCGGCGAACGTGGCGGTCGAACCGTCGAACATCGCGAACGCTGAGTCCGGGGCCGCCAGCCGTGTATCGATGGTGACGGCCGATGTCGGTGCTCCGTCGAGTGCAGAAGCATCGGTATGGCCATCGGATCCAGTGCACGCGGCGGCGACGAGAGCGAGAGTCAATCCGAGGGAAGCGAGTGTCATCTTTGTCATGACTGGGGGAACACTCGCTGCGAAAGCCCCAACGTGAGATGGTCGCCTTACCGACGATTCGACCGGATCGTCGTGCTAATTGAGAATCCCCGTCGTTGGGACGGAATTCGGGCCTGCGGATACTATTCGGGGACGAAGGTCCCTGTATTGAAGGGTCCCATGCCCCTACGGCCGACGGGAAATCGGTGGTTTCATGGGGAGAATGCACGAGCAATACGTCCAGCTCTACAACGCGGTGGGTGTCCCCTTCGCGCTCGTTCGCCAGTTCCTCGCGGACCGATCGCTCCCCGCCCTCGATGCTCCCCGTAGGATCGGCGTGGATTGGCTCCGAGAGGGAGATACGCACTTCGACATCGACGTCGCCGGACTACACCTTGTGAAAGACGTCTGTTTCCGCGTGGCCGACTACGCCGACGTTCCCGGCCCGCTCCCCATGGGTCGTATCCAGCTGTCGTGGGAGCCTGTCGAGCATGAAGACGTCTACCCCGTCGTAACGGCCGATCTCGAGATCGAACCGATCGACGATCGACGGACGATGGTCTCGCTCCTTGCCTCGTACCAGCCGCCACTCGGTCGGATCGGAGCGGTCGTCGACCGCGTTGCGATGCACCGGGTCGCGGAATCGGCGCTGCGCAGGTTCTTCGAGGGGCTTCTCGTGGAGCTCAAGACGAACGCGAAGGCAGCCAGGGCGTAATCCGGCTCTTCGGATATGGGCGGGGTCGGTGAGGACCGGGGAGACGACAAGCAGTAGTACGTCCGACGTATGACGTACTACCGTCCGCAACCTCCTGCCCGAAAGCCCCTGCTACTCGTCGAGTACGAATCGGATCCTTCGGAAACCCTTCCCCTTCGATTCCGTCTTAGTGATTCGGACGGATCCAACCTCCGCTGTGGAGTGAACGTGGGTCCCACCGTCTGCCTGCCGATCCAGCCCGACGATGTCGATCACACGAACCTCGGTCAGCGACGGCGGCAGGAGGCTCACTTTGGTTCTGATGAGGCTCGGATCCTGATCGGCTTCAGCACGGTCGAGGAACGACACCTCGATCCGCCTGGCCAGGTCGAGTTGGCGGTTCAGCTCCGTCTCGATGGGCTCCCGGTCCTCGGGGTTCCATTCGGGTATCTCGAAATCGAGCCGGCCCTCACCGGGGTTCATGTTCCCGCCCGTTACCGGGCTCTGAAAACGATTCCACACGACACCGCACATGGCGTGCATCGCCGTATGCGTCCGCATCAGCTTGTAGCGGCGCTCCCAGTCGATCACACCGTTCACCGCGGTTCCGACCGGGGGGAGGGGCCCCTCAAGCCAGTGCCACACGCCACGGGAGTCCTGTGTCACCCGCACGACGTCCAGGCGATCGTCCCCGATGACGAGTTCGCCCAGATCGAACGGCTGACCTCCCCCACCGGGGTAGAACACGGACCGGTCGAGAAGGACTCGGCCGTCGTCACGATCCACCTCGACGACCGTGGCCGTCATCGATCTCTCATACGCCTCAGTCGAATAGATGCGGTCGGTCATCGGTCTCCCTTCACGGTGCACCCTACCTTGGCTTCCGGGCGTGCCTACGGTGCGTCCAGTCGATCAGGAGCCCCCACATGACCGGACAACTCCCCTACACGGATGACCCTGCAGCGAACGCGTTGCTCGAGGAGGACCCGTTCGCGCTCCTCGTCGGGATCGTTCTCTACCAGCAGATCCCCGTCGAGACGGCGTTCGCCGGCCCTTCTCGATTGAAGGAACGGCTCGGTGGGGACCTCGACCCTTCCTTGGTCGCCGGACTGGATCCCGACAGTCTCGAGTCGATCTTCAAGGAGAAGCCTGCGATCCACCGCTTTCCGGGCAACATGGCGAAACGGGTTCAAGCAGTCGCCGAGTTCGTAGCGACCGAGTACGACGGTGACACCAGGAACATCTGGTCGGATGTCGATGACGCCGACCAGCTCATGGCACGGCTGAAGGCGATGCCGGGGTTCGGCGAGTACAAGGCCCGCATCTACCTCGCTGTCTTGGGCCAGCGATTCGGGGTTCAGCCTTCCGGCTGGGAGATCTACCTACCGGATTGGCCCAACATCTCAGAGATCGAGACACCCGAAGATCGCGCCGATCTCAAGGCTCGGAAGAAGGAGTGGAAGGCGAATCAGAAGTCGTAGGTGGGCCGGTTTCTGGCACTTTGGGAGTGAGCGGGATCGGCGAGGACCGGGAAGACAGCGGGTAGTAGTACGTCGTACGTATGACGAAGTACGACTCCGAATCAGACCTCAATCCATGGTTGGCAGTCGCCTTCCCGGAGGGGAACTCATGGTGGGGCCGGGATTCGAGGTGTTGGCGCTGTTCACGATCTGGGTGAAGGTGCGAACGGGGCTTTCTGACATTCTCCACCACGCAGCCTGGATCCGCGGTTTGTGGGCAATGGATTGGTGAGTTTCCCAGCTGGTGTCTGGGATTCCCGGGTTTCGGGCTGTTCACGATCCGGGTGAAGTTGCCAAGGGCTCTCTTTGACATTCTCCCCCAGCGACGAAGGAGGTGGGGGAGATGGCCCGGAGGGCCAGAGGGGGTTTTGACATCATTGATGTCGCATGCAGATGCGCCGCTACGAACCAGCCGGTGCCCCCAAATCCCCCCTGCGAAGGCACCCCCCTGCTCGT
>JAOZMA010000206.1 GCA_029934555.1 Acidimicrobiia bacterium
TACTTATGTTGGGGGTGATGTCCGCCATCGGCGGCAGTTCTGCCCTGGGCCAGACGCCCTCCACGTCTGTAATGCTCACAGACGTCATGCCGACGCCGACGCCCGTTGGCGGCATGTGGCATGCTACCGCCACCGTCTTTTTCGCGAACGACGTACCGGACGGTACGTACACGCTCACCCTTGTGGGTGACATCGCGCCGAATGATGCAGTGCACTTCCAGCACACCCTTGGCAACGGGTACACAGATGAAAACTGTGACTTCCTGAGCCAACCTGTGCTCTCACTGGCCACCGGTTGCCAGTGGACGGGAAGTCCGGGAAACACCTACACGTTCACGTTTCGCGGATCCACCAGCACCGGAGCCGTCCCGGCGTCGGCGTATACAATTGCTGCCACCCTCTCGGTGGAGAATCAGCCCGGAATCGGCTCAACCTACACCACCCCTCTTGTGATCGCAGGAGAGGCACCGCCGCCTCCGACAACGACTCAGGCCACGACGACAACGGTCTTGGACAAGTCGACGGTCATCGTCACAGACGTGGAGCCGGACCCGGTGCCGGTTGGTGGGACGGGGACTTTCACCGCGTCGGTGCACTTCGGAAACGACGTGATCGACGGTGACCAGGTGACGATGGTGGTCGAAGCCGATGAGGCCGACGCCCCGGTGAGTTTTGTGTCGCTCACGACCGGCGCTCCAGGGGCGGATTGCACCGTCGTGCCGTCGCCGGGTGCGACCCAGGTTTGTTCGTTCACCGTGGCTCTCAGCCAGGACTACCAGTTTATCGCGACGCTGAAGATCGACGACGACGCTATAGCGCCCGATGGATATGAGCTATACGCAACGGTGAGCGATTTCGATGACGCCGCCCATTCCCGGTGGGGCCTGGGCGACATGAGTTGGCTCAACATCGGCCCAGCTGAGACGACGACGAGCGAGGCCACGACGACGAGCGAGGCCACGACGACGTCGATCACGGTGGCGCCGACGTCAATTGCGTCGACGACTGTTGCGTCGGCGACGACGGAGAACACGTTGCCGAACACCGGGTCGAGAGAGGATCTTCGCAAGAAGGGCTTTGTCGGTATCGCCCTGCTGCTGTTCGGCATCGTGTCTCTGTCGGTTGCGACCGTCTTCGGTGAGTATCGCAAGCAGTAGCAACCGATCCGAGAACGAGGGGACTGAGGTGCTCATGTGTCCCCCGGCCGCCAGGGCGGGGGACACAAGGAGCTTGCGACGAGAAGAAGGAACGCCGCTTCGCAGGGAGGGCGGCAGACGCGTCGAACTGATCGCGTGTCTTTCTGGCAGGAGCTGTGGGCTAGAGCAGCGAGCGCAGGTCGTACAGAGCGCTCGGATGCTTCAGCTTTCCAAGGGCTCGATTCTCGATCTGGCGGACACGCTCTCTTGTGATCCCGAGTTCGGCCCCGACACTCGAGAGCGTCCGTGGCTGGTTTCCGCCGATCCCGAATCGCAGGATGAGCACCTTGCACTCACGCTCTTCGAGCACTCCAAGTGCCTTGGAGACCTCTTCGGAACGGGCGACCTCGGCAACGACCGTGAATGGATCGGGTGTGGCTTCGTCTTCGACGAAGTCACCGAGTTGAGCATCGCCCTCTTCGCCGACCGGACGGTCGAGAGAGATCGTGTCTCCCGGTGTTGTCCGCGCCATCTCGATGCGGTCCTCGTCGAGTCCGCTGACTTCGGCGATCTCGGCGACGGTCGGCACCCTGCGGAGCTGCTCCTGCAGTGTGAGTTCTGCTTCCTGGACGGTGCGGACGACGTCCACCATGTGAACCGGTAGGCGGATCGTTCTGCCCTGGTTCCCCAGGCCGCGGGTGATCGACTGGCGGATCCACCACGTGGCGTATGTCGAGAACTTGAAGCCCTTTCGCCAGTCGAACTTCTCGACTGCGCGAATGAGTCCAAGGTTGCCTTCCTGGATGAGGTCGAGCAGATCGAGGCCGCGTCCCGTGTAGCGCTTGGCGATCGAGATCACGAGTCGGAGGTTCGAACGAATGAAGATGTCCTTGGCTTCATCCGCCATCTCGATCATGCGGTACAGGGAAGCTCGTTCGGCTGCTTCGACGGGGTCACCGGACTCGAGTCGGCGCTGGGCCTTCTTGCCGGTCTCCATCGTTCGAGCGAGCCGGACTTCGTCTTCGGCTTCGAGCAGGCCGTGATCCGAAACCTGTCCGAGATATCGTCCGACGGCATCCGCCGCTGCGGTCTCTCGTCCTCGATCAGCCATGTGCTCCTCCTCCCCCTCTCCGTGGAGAGAGCTGTTTGAACATATCACGCATGCGCGCCATGGGCAATGGTTCATTACGCTTTCCTGGCCAGACGGCATCTATGACCCGACTCATTCGCATCCTCGCTTTCGCGATCGCACCGCTTGCGATGGCCGTAGCCGGCTGTACCAGCCCGGCTCCTCTCGACGCGTCTTCGCTCCGACCGCCAGAGGTCGGTCCGCCGACGATCGAAGTGGTCGTCCTCGCAGGTGATGATCTGAGCGTGCTCGATGCCAAGATCACGGTCGAGGGGGCTTCCATGATCGAGACGGATGAGGGTGTCCCGGCATTCGTCTGGCCACAGGCCGCGACGACGATCGAAGTGTCGGCTCCCGGGTTCGTATCGGAGAGCGAGGTAGCGGAGGACCCGCCGAGAGAGGATCTCATCGAGTTCCGTCTGGAGCCGGTGGTGCTCTCCGGGCGCGTCTCGACCCATCGAGGTATCGCATTGCCCGGTGTTGAAGTCACGCTTGGCGTGCACACCGACAGGACGAACGATGACGGTCTGTTCGAAATCGTGCGGGCTGCACCGGGGAACCTCCTTCTCACCCGACCGACCTGGCAGGACTCGATCGTGCCGTGGGACGGTTCGACGAGCGAGATCGACACGACGATGGAGCCCTTCGTTGTTCACGGAGTGCGTGTCGGTGGGTCGGCGGCGGGAGATCCCGAGCACTGGCAGCGGCTGCTGGCGATGGCCGATTCGACCGGTATCAACGCTTTCGTGGTGGATGTGAAGGATGAGTTCGGCACCGTGTTCCATGACACGACGGTTGATGCCGCTCACGAGGCTTCTGCGGTGACGCTTCAGTACGACATGACGGAGATCGTTGCCGACATGGACGAACACGACCTCTACAAGATCGCCCGTGTCGTAGCGTTCCAGGACACGCCGATGGCGAGGACCGAACCCGACCACGCCGTGTTGGATGAGGGAGGGTCGGACCTCTGGTACACGAGGAACGGCGATGCGTGGATGGATCCAACCGATCCGGTCTCCTACGAGTACCCGGTGGCTCTAGCTGACGAAGCCTGTCGAGCCGGTTTCGACGAGATCCAGTTCGACTTCGCCTCCTTCCCGTTCGGTGGCGACGTATCGACCGCCATCTTCGACGATGAGTACACGGAGGAGATCCGCGTTGCATCGATCCAGGCGTTCCTGAAGCGTGCCTACCTCGTGCTGAGCCCCAAGTGCGGGGTCGCTGCAAGTGTCCTGGGAATCACACTCGAATCTGGAACCGACGAGGGAGTCGGCCAGCTCCCCGGCCTCATGTCGCGCACGATCGACGTTCTGAGCCCGATGCTGTACTCGACCAACTACGGGGCCGGCTGGAAGGGGTACGCCAACCCCAACGACAAAGCAGGAGAGATCGTCGAGTCGGCGTTGGTGAGCGGTCTCTCGAAGCTCGAGGGGTTCGCCTACTACCGGCCATGGCTGCAGACCTGGACGATCTCAGCCTTCGACGTCCGGGGAATCCAGCGGAGAGTCGACGACCGTGTCAACGGATGGATGCTCTGGTCCAATGCGGCGTCCTATCCGGCCGAACTCTTGCCTCCGCAATGAGTGATGGCGACGAACTCGCTCTACTGACCGAGGAGATCGTCGACTGCCGTCGTTGCCCGCGTCTCGTCGAGTGGCGTGAGACGATCGCTGTTGAGAAACGAGCGGCGTTCGCCGACGAGAAATACTGGGGGAGACCCGTTCCGGGCTTCGGCGATCCGGACGCAGACGTCGTTGTCGTCGGCCTCGCCCCCGCAGCCCACGGAGCGAATCGAACCGGCAGGATGTTCACCGGTGATCGCAGTGGGGACTGGCTCTACCGGGCTATGTGGCGAGCAGGCTTCGCCAGCCAACCCGACTCATTCGGCCTCAACGACGGACTGACCCTCCTCGGAGCGTGGGTGACCGCACCCGTGCGATGCGCCCCACCACAGAACAAGCCAACGGTCGACGAGCGAGACACGTGTGCCGTGTGGCTCGATCGGGAGCTCGACATCCTCGACCCGGTGGTCCTCGTTGCGCTCGGCGACTTCGCCTACCGGTCGATCTGGCGTCACCTCGGTGATGCCGGCTACGACCTGCCAAAGCCGAGACCACGATTCGCCCACGGTCTCGAGGTCGTTATTCCCAATGGCCCGGTGGTGCTGGCCTGCTTCCACCCCAGCCAGCAGAACACCTTCACGGGAAT
>JAOZMA010000207.1 GCA_029934555.1 Acidimicrobiia bacterium
CTTTCTCCGAAAGTGACGGTTGGACCGGGGTGATCCCGTCGGAGTTTGGGCTCGTCATCCGGGAGGACGGCGGTGGCGCCTTCTGCCAAACCCTCGACAAGCTCCCACTTGCCGTCGGCGACGGCGTCTCGCGAGCCGAAGGTCTCGAAATGTACAACGCCGAGATTCGTGATGACGGCAACCGACGGAAGGATCGCAGGCATGAGCCACTTGATGTGACCGAGCCCCCGGGAGCCGACCTCGATCACGAGCGCCGTCGCGTCGTCCGGTGTCGTGAGAACAGTGAGCGGCACGCCGATCTCGTTGTTGTACGAGCGCTTCGATGCCCACGCGCCGGGTATGGCTGCAGCAAGCAGATCCTTCGTCGAGGTCTTGCCGGTTGAGCCGGTGATCGAGATCACCGGCATGCGGAGTTCGCTCCTTCGGTGTGCGGCAAGATCGCGCAGGGCAGTGGTCGTGTCCTCGACGTCGATGCGTGGAACGAGTTCGGCATGGCTGCCCCGTTCCACGAGCGCAGCGACGGCGCCTGCTCCAACGGCGTCGGATGCGAAGTCGTGTCCGTCGTGATGTTCCCCGCGGATGGCGACGAACACCGATCCCGGTTCCACGGTTCGAGAATCGGTAGAGATCGAATACACCGGCATCGTCGAGTCACCATCGACCACTCCCCCGGTTGCGGCTGCAACCGTCGCGAGCGTCCAGTCAAGGGGCCCCGTCATGACGGCTCCTCAGTGATGGTACGTAGCTCATCGAGGACGACGGCACGATCGTCGAACGGTTCGATTCTCCCGGAGATCTCTTGGCCGGTCTCATGCCCCTTGCCGAGGACGAGTACAAGATCGTTCGATCCGGCTGCATCGAGCGCCGCTCTGATCGCTCGTTGCCGATCGGGCTCCTCCACGATGGTGACCCCCTCCGGAATGCCCGACCGGACGGCTGCCACGATGGCAGCAGGGTCCTCGGATCGCGGATTGTCGGAGGTGAGAATGGCGAGATCCGCTCGACTCGCCGCTCTCCCCATCGCCGGACGCTTCTCCTGGTCTCGATCTCCTCCGGCGCCGAACACCACGATCACACGGCCTCGCGACATCCGGAGCGCACTATCGACGACGGCTTCGATGGCGTCGGGTGTGTGGGCGTAGTCGATGATCACACCGAAGCCCGCTCTGTTCTCGACCCGCTCGAACCGGCCGGGGATCGTCCCGAGGGACGACAGGCCACGGGTGATGGAGTCATCATCGATACCGAGTTCGAGAGCGATCGCAGCAGCCACAAGTGCGTTCTCCACGTTGAATCGACCCGGGGTCGGCAACTCGATCTTGAGCCGTCGATCCTCGGTAGTGATGATGAACGATGAGCCGTTGAGCGACTCCGTGATCGTCGATGCCCGGACATCGGCCTCTCGACCGATCGCGACGGTGGTGACAGGCACGTCGGTTGCTGCGACGATCCTTCGACCGGACTCATCATCGATCGCGATCACACAGTGATCCGTTCGATCGGTCGTGAACAGGGACGCCTTCGCAGCCCAGTACGTCTCCATGTCACCGTGGAAGTCGAGATGATCCTGCATCAGGTTCGTGAACGCTGCGACACGAAAGCGAATGCCGTCGACCCGGTGCAACGTGAGGGCGTGGCTGGAGACCTCGATCGCGGCCACGTCGACACCTGCACCGATCATGTCGGAGAGGAGTCGCTGGAGATCGGACGCTTCGGGAGTTGTTCTCGCCACTGCACGATCGGAATCGCCGATACGGGCTCCGACGGTGCCGACGATCGCGGGGGTCTGTCCTGCGGCGACGACGATCTGCTCGAGCATGTGCGTGACCGTGGTCTTGCCGTTCGTCCCGGTCACACCGACCACGGGGAGACGGAGGGAGGGGTCTCCGTACACCGCTGCTGCGGCCCAGGGCAGTGCGGCCCGGGAGTCGGGCACGACGATCCGACTCGGACACTCGACGTCGTGTTCGACGATGACCGCTGCGGCTCCGGCCGCGATCGCGCGGTCGACGTAGTCATGGCCGTCGTGTTGTTCGCCCGGGATCGCCACGAAGAGCGTCCCGGGGCCCACGGCGCGTGAATCATGGGTGACATCGGTGATCGACGCATCTGCGCCCTCGAGGCGTCCTCCGCCGGGAAGACGAGCCACGAGGTCTGAGAGTCTGACCAGATCAGGCATCGCCGTCATGCGTCGGGGAGACGCCGAGTTGGTGAAGCGCAGACTCCGCGATGTCCGCGAAGATCGGAGCGGCCGATGTTCCTCCGAACTTCATGTCGTACTTGCCGCCGTCGGTGGCACCTTTCGGTGCATCGAGGACGATGGCGACAACGATCTCGGGATCGTCGATGGGGGCGATCCCGATGAACCACGCGATCGTCTCCGTGTCGCTGTACTTCCCCGTCTCGACGATGAACTTGTTCGATGTCCCGGTCTTGCCTCCAACCGGGAACTCGTCGATGTCCGCTCGAAAGCCCGTTCCGTCTTCGACGACCCTACGGAGCATCGTCCGGAGGGTCCGTGCCGTATCGACGGAAACGACCTGGTGGCGCCGAGGCTCGGTGATCGTTCGTTCTCCCTCCGAGTCGACGATCTCTGATACAACGTGCGGTTCGACCCACTCGCCCTCGTTGGCCAGCGTCGCGTAGACGGCCGCCATCTGGAGAGGAGTGGCACCGATGCCGTAGCCGATGGCCGCCGACGGGCCCGCTGTCGCGGTGTTCCATTCGCTCACGTGATCGAGATGTCCGGTCGACTCGCCCGCGAAGTCGATCGATGCGGGGCGCCCGAGGCCGAACGCGTCGAGATACCGGTAGTGCGCCTCGTTCCCCAGCTGACGCTGGATCTTGATCGTGCCCACGTTGGATGACTTGGCGACGATGTCTGAAACGGTCATGACGGATGGGTTGTACCCGTGGTCGGTGTAGGTCTCTTCGCCGATGTCCAGGTCGTTCGGTGTCTCGAACGGCGTATCGGGGCGGACGACGCCTTCCTCAAGGGCTCCAGCAACGGTGACCACCTTGAGGGTAGAACCGGGCTCGTATACATCCGTGATGGCACGGTTCCGCAACGTCGCGGGATCGAGCCTCGAACGATCGGAGCCATCGAAACCGGGGAGCGACACCATGGCCAGGATCTCGCCGGTCTTGACATCCAGCACGATCGCGGAGCCACCGAGCGCATTCGACCGATCGATCCCTGCTTGAAGCGCAGTCTCTGCGGCGTACTGGATCTCCCGGTCCAACGTCAGCACCACGTCAGAGCCCGCGACGGATGGCTCGAGAAGGAACTCAGCCTGAGGGATCGCTCGACCGGCCTGGTCGCGTTCGACGACTCGTTTGCCGGGGCGCCCGCTGAGTTCAGTATCCATCACTGCCTCGATCCCCTCGATCCCGGTGCCGTCATCGAGTCGCGTGATCCCGATGACCGGAGCGGCGAGCGAACCGGATGGATAGATCCTCAGGGGCTCATCCACGAAGGAGAATCCGGCGAGATCAGCCGACTCGATCGCTGCGGTAGCTCGTTCGATCGTATCGCTCTCGAGTCTGCGAGCGACGTAAGTGAATCTTCCATCTGCCTCGAGCCTCTGGACGAGGTCCACATAGTCTCCGCCGACGATCGGAGCGAGGATCGCAGCTGCCTCTGCCGGATTCTCGACCAGGCTCGGATCCGCGACCAGGGCTTCCCCGTGGATCGTGACGGCGAGTTCGAGGCCGTCGCGGTCGTAGATCGTGCCTCGTCTTGCCTGGATCGTCTCATGACGAACACGCTGATCGAATCCGAGTTGCGCGAGTCCAGCTGCGTCGGCGCCCTGGACCCGGAACAGCTTGTATCCAATGGCTCCCCACGCGAGAACGAAGATGAGTCCGACCGCGATCAATCGGAGGTCGCTGAAACGGAACGTTGACCGTGCCATCTCAGATCCTCCTCAGCGTCTCTCTGCGGTCGGGTGCGTGGCCGCCAGCGATCGGCCTATGCATCGTTCCCCTCCTTTGAACATCACGGCTGCTCCACGAACAGCGCTCGCAGATCCATCCATCGGTCCTCTGGGCCGCCGACCGTGTCCGCCATGCCGGAGATCTCGATCGTGCGACGATCCTCCGGATAGACGAGCCCGAGAGCGGCGGCCCGTTGTGTGATCAGGTCGGGTGATTGGAGCCGTGCGTAGTCCACGCGCAGATCCCAGTGGAGTTCCTGCTCGACGGCGATCTCCCGGTCGAGACGCTGGAGTTCGAACGCGGTGCGGTCGAGCGAGATCCTGGAGTAGATGACAGCGAAGAAGGCCAGGATGACGGCCAGTGTGAACACGAGAAGCGGTCGAACAACCGGGCGTCTGCGGTCGTGGGTCCGTACTCGAGCGTGATGAGCTGCGGAGCGCGGGAGTGCGCCGGCCGTCATGCCGGGACCTTCTCTGCCACGCGCATGATCGCGCTTCTCGCACGGGGGTTCGCAGCG
>JAOZMA010000013.1 GCA_029934555.1 Acidimicrobiia bacterium
CGAAGAATTGCCGCTGTCCGCTGTCCGCTGTCCGCTGTCCGCTGTCCGCTGTCCGGGCCGGCGCGGCCGGCCCATCAGGTGACGCAGACACCATCCCCCCCATGGCGCGGATCACGCAACAGGATCGATATCACGACGGCTCCAACCATCGCCACGGCGTCGAGAACCAGCACGGCAGAGATGGGAGCCCACGTCACGACGATGCCGATTGCCAGGGGGAGGAGGGCAAGTGGAGCGAGGAGCGTGCCGAGCAGGGCCACGCACGTGGCCCGGAGATGATCCGGAGCCATCTCGAGAATGATGTTCGCGTAGCCGAGGCGGAGACCACTCATCGTCGCGCCGACGAGGAAGAACGTGAGGTATAGCGGCCAGGGTCCGACAACGAGAGCAGCGAGCGCGGCGAGCGGCGCACCGAGACCGACCACGGACGTTCCGATGATCACGGTCCGGTTGCCGAAACGATCCCCGAGCCATCCCCACAGGAGGTTGGAGAGTGCCGCCCCCGTCATCTGCGCGGCCAGGTAGAGCCCGATCGCGCCCTGGTTCACACCCACATCGTCGAGGGCGTAGAGGACGAAGAACGGAGCTGAGAGAAGGAGGACGGACGTAAGACCCCTGGTAGTGAGCAACCGTCTGAAGTTCTTGTTCACCTTCGTGAGATGGATGGCTCGTTGGATCGATTCACTGAGGGATTCAGTCTGACGCTCGTGGGTCGATGGGGGTTCTCTGACGATGACGATGCCCAGAAAAGCGATGAGGAGGAACACAGCCGCCAGGAAGAAGATCAGGGCGTAGTTCATCGGGTACCCGATGCCCCCGGAGCCGGAGAGGATCCATGCGACGACCCACCCGGCACCGATGGCCAGTGTGTATCCGATGAGCTGCTTCCATCCGATGAAACGGCCCCGTTTCTGCGTTGGAATCGCCTTGGCGAAGACATCTGCGTAGACCACCGACCCAACACCACCGGCGAGGGAGAACGCTGCGAAGAGACCGATGAGGAGGAACAGGACGAGGTCGGGCCTATCGAGGGCGAACATCGCTGTGACGACGGCGAGGAAGGCCCATGAGACCCACCTCATCGTGATGATCCACATGAGGATCGGTTTCTCATACTTGCGATCCTCGACGTGATAGGCCGTGAACATCTGCGGAAGAACGGACCCCACTTCCTGTGCGACGACCATCAGTCCGATGACGATCGTCGATCCTGTCAGGGTCGCGATGAACGATGGCAACACCGTGTTGATGTTCGAGAAGGCCTCTGAGAGTTGGAAGAAGACGCCGTGAATCAGACCGCCGGTGAAATTCCTGTGGTAGTCCGCCGGGCGGGCTTCATCGTCATGTTGCATGGTTTCCACGACTGCTGAGGCTACCGCGGCATGGTGCCACTGAATCTGCCGGTACGCTCCCGTGATGCCCCTCACGAATCGCACGAATCGTGTGATCGCCGTCGGTTCACTCGCTCTCCTGGCCATCGCATGGGGAGCGATCCCCCTGTTCGTACGCGCCGAAGTCCCGGCGAGCCATCTGGTCGCAATGAGGGTCACCCTCGGTGCAGTGGTGCTGGTGCTCTTCTCGATAGCGACGAGGCGCTTCACGATCCCGCGCCGCCGCTGGCGGGGCGTCATCCTGCTCGGGACCGTCCTCGCCGCCCACTGGCTCTCCTTCTTCGTTGCTTTGAACCTGACAACGGTCGCTGTAACGCTCGCGATCCTCTACGTCGGACCGGTTCTTGCAGCGGTTCTCTCGGGTCCGATCCTCCACGAACGGGTGAATCGTGCTGCGTTCATCGGACTTGCCGTGGCTGTTGTTGGAACGCTGTTCGTCATCCGGCCGGGTTCAGGTGCCACGATGGCCGGAGTGGCCGTGGCTGGGTTATCCGGAACCCTGCTCGCGGTGATCATGCTCCTCGGGAAGCCGCTCGCTGCCGACCTCGGGGGTCTTGTCGTGGCCACGTGGGAGCTTGTGGTTGCA
This sequence comes from Acidimicrobiia bacterium, assembly GCA_029934555.1. GTDB lineage: Bacteria > Actinomycetota > Acidimicrobiia > Spongiisociales > UBA5794 > JAHEEL01. The sequence goes on from JAOZMA010000013.1 coordinate 1,978, forward strand.
TCCATCGTGCTGCTGCCGTTCACGGTTCAGGCAGTTCGAGAGTCCGGTGAGTACTGGCCGCAGTTCCTGATCCTCGGGGCGCTCTTCACGGGTCTCGCTGGGGTCGTCTATTGGACGTCGATGCGCCGACTCCCTGTTGCCGTGGTCTCCGTGATCATGTATCTCGAGCCCGCATCAGCCGTGGTGTGGGCGGCTCTGTTCCTCGGAGAGCATCCGGACCCGCTCACATGGCTCGGGGTTGTTCTCGTCGTCGCCGCAGGTACGATCGCGACGAGGGGTGTTCACGACGAGGAGGCCGTTGGTGTCTCAGAGACTCTTTGAAGTAGACGGGCTCCGAATTGCGATCAACGATCAAGAGGCAGCGGTTCGTGGCGACAGGATGCCGCCGACGAGCGTCCATGGTGAGCGACTGCCGTTCGGCTGGGTCGAGGCGATCCCGGGGGCTTCATTCGGAGTCGATGCATCGGAGACACTTGCGATCATCGGAGAGTCGTCGTCGGGGAAGTCTCTCATGATTCTCGGCGCGTTCGGTCTGCTTCCGAGCGGTACTCGAGTGCTCGCCGGAACCACCACCTACCGTGGCACGTCCTTCGAGCCGGCAGGACGGCGCGAGGAACCGACGCAACAGATCCGCCGTAAGGAACGAAAGAGGCTTTCACGGTCCGGGACGGTGTTCGACGACGCCGATCCGGAGTGGGCGCATCTCGTTGCGACGGAGATCGGCTTCCTCTTTCAGAACCCCATCGCTTCGTGGACGCCGATTATCGAGATAGGGCCGCAGGCCGGTGAGGTGCTCGTTGAGCACACCGATCTCAGTGAAGAGGAGATCACTGAACGCGTGATGGACGCCCTCGGGGAGGTCCATCTCCCGAAGTCGAAACGTCTCTTCAGCGCGTTCAGCTCCCAACTCAGCCGCGGTATGGGTCAGCGGGCCATGCTCGCCGCTGCGCTGGTTAAGGCACCGCGGCTCCTTGTTGCCGACGAACCGCTCTCCGGCCTCGACGTGTCGGTTGCCGCAGCGATCCTCGATCTCCTCAAGGATCTCAAGGAGCGCCGAGACATGGCGATGATCATCGTCACCCACGACCTCGCTGTGGTGTCTCGCATCGCCGATCGTATCGTCGTTGTCTACGGAGGTCGGGTCATCGAAGAGGGGGCTGTCGGTGACGTGTTCAGACAACCGAAGCACCCGTACACGTCCGGACTCCTGGGATCGCTCCCTTCCTTGACAGGGGGGCGCCTCAGACCGATCCCCGGCGAGCAACCACCCCTTGCTGCAGTCCCGAGCGGTCGGTGCGTGTTCGCCGACCGCTGTGCGTACGTCGGTGAGGCTTGTGTGGCCTCGGAGCCCCCGCTTCGAACGGCCGATGCAGGCAGCGTCGCGTGCCATTACGCCGCTGAACTCGACCTTCCCGGTATCGGCTGAACGGCTCGAGGGACGGGTGTAGCCTGCACCAACCGTGGGTCCGGAGGCAAGGGGACCGATAGATGAAGCTCGGGACGTACATCGGTCTCGTTGCTCGCCGAGTGTGGGCAAAGAAGGGGATCCTTCTTGGATCTCTGCTCGGGGCGACCCTCGTGATCGCCCTTCTCGTCGTTGTTCCTCTCTACGAATCGTCGGTGCAGGCGGTCGATCTGCGTTTCAGCGTCCGAAGCGCCGTCGCAGACGATGTCGACATGGTCGCCTTCTCGACGATGAACGACTACTCGAGAACACTCGGGACCTCCAACCGGGCGATCGTCAACGACGCCTTCGAGCAGTGGTTGGTTCCGTGGTATCCGACGATCGAGGAGCGGTCCCAGACCCGTGAGTACGCGGTCGTCCCGACCGGTGAGGGGACAGATACCGATTGGTTCGTTCGGGCAGAGGAGTGGCGGGAAGAAGTCGCAGCGCTCGAAGCAGAGGACGTCCCGGAAGACGAATGGCCCGAACCTCCCTACCCGCAGCCGCCCCGGGAAGCCACCCAGGTCCGATTCTTCACGACGCCCGATCTCGACACCCGGCTGACGGTCGTACGCGGGGTCTTCCCTCCGCCGCTGCTCGGAGCACCCGTACCTGAAGATGGACCGCTCCCGATCACAATCGGGGGACGGGTCGCCGCGTCGACGAACGCTGACGTGGGGGACCGATTCTTCCTTCGCCCGTTCAGTGGCCTCCCGGAAGTGTTCGAGTATGTCGAGGTAGCGGCCATCGTCGTTCCGACCGACCCGGATGCAACGATCTGGGGTGTCGACGACCCGGCCACGATGGTGTACCTCGATCAGGCCACTTTCGACGTCTGGATGGGGCAGATTCCCCTGGATCCTGGTGATGATCTGTTGGGACAGGTCACCGATCCATGGAATCGTCCCCTTCGCGGATTCGCAGCGCCCACCGTCACCCAGCGATGGAGGATGTCACTCGACGTCGCCACGGTGACGCTTGAGGACCTCGACGAGATAGAGAGCAGGATCAGCCAGTTCAAAGCACAGGTGGCGAAGGAGGCAGGAGGAACGATCCCCACGAACACCTTCCTGCCACTCCTCATCAACGACTTCTCCACCCGGTCGGTTGTGATCGGGGGACCGATCCTTGCGATGCTTGCTCTCGTCGTCGGCGGCGCCATCTACTTCCTTGTATACACATCGGCTCTCACCGTTGAACGCGAAGGAGCCGATCTGGCTCTCTTGAAGAGCCGCGGGGCGTCAACCTGGCAGACCGTCGGGATCCATCTCGGACAGTCGTTCTTCGTGGCGGCCGCGGCGGCGCTGATCGCCCCGTTCGTCGCAAGATTCCTCGTCGGTGTGACTGGGCGAATACCCCCACTCTCGGATCTGACCGGTGGGGAGCCGCTGCATGTCACGCAGGTGAGTCCGGTCACCGGCTGGCTTCTCGCCGGCGCGATCATCACCTTCTTGGCCATGGGAGTGGCGATCGTCCCATTCGCACGGCGTGGTGTCCTCGAACTCCGTGCTCTCGCTGCCCGTCCCGGTACGAAGTCGGTCTGGCAGCGCTACAACCTGGACCTGTTCGCCATCGCACTGTCGCTCGTCGTGCTCTTCCAGTTGAGCCAGCGAGGATTCGTCAATATGAGCGGAGAAGAGGCCACGCTCGATCCGCTGGCGATCATTTTCCCGGTGCTTCTTCTGTTCAGCGTTGCTCTCATCCTCCTTCGGGTCTTCCCGATGCTGCTCCGAGGTGTCGGCTGGGCGATGACGAAGTCCAGGTCGCTGTCGCTTGCACTGCCGGGGTGGCATCTCAGCCGCAACCCGATTCCGTATGGACGGTTGGCCCTTCTCGTGTGGCTCACTACAGGCCTTGGAGCGTTCGCCCTCACGTATGCGGCAACGCTGGAGCAGTCGTTCGTCGATCGAGCCGCGTACGCGGCCGGCGCCGACGTTCGGATCGTGGCCGACGAGGCCGGGTACTTCGATGACCCGGAGGGGGCGATCGGTTCTCCCGTTCTCCGCACCGACGGGGCCCCCAGACAGAGCGGCCGGCGAGCCGAAGTGTTGGCGATCGAGCCGGAGTCGTTCTCCGAGGTCGTGACGTGGCGTTCTGACTTCGGGGCGGACGATCCAGCGGACCTGTTCCCTCTTCTGCGCCCCGACGGCATCGCCCCGGACGTCGGTGTGGAGCTTCCACCCGGCTCGACGCAGCTGCAAGTCGACGCTGTGGTCGTCCCGATGAGCCTCGCGGAAGAGGCCGAGGCCGTCGCCGTTGAGAGCGACTACCGACTCCTGGTCAAAGTGATCGACGCAAAGACCAGAGTATGGACGATGGTGTCGGACGTCGACATCACCTCAGACGCGTGGAGAACCATCACGATCGACCTCACAACCGGGGAGAACGACTTTCCGACGCCGCCCGTGCCCCCACTGTCCTTGCACACGATGTGGATCGAGCGGTCCGCGGTCGGCGGACTTGCCGTCGACGGTGACTCCGTGCTCATGTCCGAACTCGTCGTTGTAACCGATGGTGAGAGCGCGATCCTCGACCTCGGGGAGATGTCACCGCTCAACGATCTGTCCATTCGGAGGAACGTCGACGGTGACACGGCCCTCGAAGCTCGATACACGGTGCTTCCCGAGGGTTCGGAGGAACCCACTGAAGAGGAGTTGCTGAACTCTCCCCTCTATCGGGAGAGCGATGTGTCGATGTGGACCGTGCCGCAGCGATCGAGGGCGAGCACCAACGTGCCCGAACTCCGGCGCATCCCTGACGACATCTTCGTGCTGCTCGATCGAGAGGCCGCGTCGATCGCGAGCCTGGATGTAGGGGAGACATCGTCGTACTCGGTCGGGTCGGACGTGATGACCGGGACGCTCGTCGGCTTCGTCGACGCTGTTCCGACGATGACGGATCGAAGAAGGCAGGGCGCGATGGTCGTCGATCTCGACGCCATCAGTGCATGGACCAATGGGGCAGCAACCTGGAGCCTCGTCGGCGGGCTCTCGCGTCCGGAAGCTCCTCAGGAGTTCTGGATGGAGACCGACAACGTCGACACGACGGTCCGTCGGATCACGGCTCAGCTGGGTGGGGAGCCGGACGAGCTGTGGACGATCCGTGGCGTCGCAGCATCGTTCGCGAGCCGTCCCGTCCAGGTCGGCCTTGTGGCGATCCTCTTCGTCGGCGCTGCGGTCGCCGTCGTTCTCGCTCTCGCAGGTGTAACCGGATACGTGCTGCTCGCGGTCACCCGTCGTGCGAAGGAGATGGGCGTACTCAGGGCCCTCGGATTCGGACGGAGGGGTGTCGCTACGACGTTCGCTGTGGAACAGCTTGTCGTCGTCGGACTCGGCGCCATCATCGGCGTGCTGGGAGGCATTGCCCTTGTTGTTGTCATGCTCCCCTTCCTCCAGGTGGGAGAGACGGCCGAAGAGATCGTCCCGCCGATCCTGCTTGAGATTCCGGTGGGAACACTTGCCATCTTCTCTGCGATGCTTGGAGCGATGCTCATCGTTTCGGTGGTGTGGGCAACCAGACGCGTGTCCACCGGCAAGATGAGCGAAGTGCTGAGGGAGGTGGATCGCTGATGCCTCTCGTGATCCAGACCGAGAATCTCATCAAGATCCACAAGCAGGGCAACCTCGAGGTTGTTGCGCTTCAGGGCCTCGATTTCACGATGAACGAAGGTGAGTTCATCTCGGTCGTCGGCAAGTCGGGCTCGGGGAAGTCCACATTGCTCACGATTCTTGCCGGCTTCGACCGGCCCTCGGCCGGCCGGGTGACGGTGGCGGAGCAGGATCTTACCGATATCGACTCGAAGGACCTGACCCGCTTCTACCGGCGCGACGTCGGCTTCGTCTGGCAGGACTTCACCCGGAATCTCGTTCCGTACCTCAAGGCGAGAGCGAACGTCGAGCTCCCGATGCTTCTCGCCGGAGTAGGTAGTCGCAAGCGGAAAAAGCGGGCCCTCGCCCTGCTCGAAGCAGTTGGCCTCCGCAACAGCGCATACACCGAGGTCCAGACGATGTCTGGAGGTGAGCAGCAACGCCTGGCTCTCTGCGTCGCTCTTGCTCTTGGCCCGAAGCTGCTCCTCGCAGACGAGCCGACGGGTGAACTCGATACCGAGACAAGCCTCGGTATCTACGAGCTCCTTCGCGGGCTCTCGCACCAGGGGGGCTTGAGTGTGCTCGTTGTCACCCATGACGTGGCGTTGGCTCAGCGCACGGACCGGATCGTGCGCATCGCAGATGGTCGAATCGCCACACATGGATGGAGAGGTCAGGAAGAGTTGGTCGCAGTCGATCAGCGCGGCATGGTTCAATTCTCCCGGGACATGCTGATCGAAGCCGGCATCGGAGACAACGTTCGCGTCAAGTTGACCGATGATGGGATCCTTCTGCAACCGGAGGATCGCCTCGAATGAGTCTTGAACTGCTCAACGTCTCCAAGGAGTATCCGAACGGTGCTGTCGGAGCTGTCGATGTCAACCTGGTGGTTGAGCGTGGATCGTTCGTGGCGCTCTTCGGTCCATCCGGATCCGGCAAGACCTCGCAGTTGCACATGATCGGTCTTCTCCAGCGGCCGGATTCGGGCGAAGTGATGATCGATGATGAGCGTGTCGACCAGATCAGCGAGACTGATGCTGCCGCTATCAGGAGAACGAAGCTCGGGTTCGTCTTCCAGTCGGCAAGCCTCCTGAATCTTCTCTCCGCATACGAGAACGTTGATGTGTCGCTACGGCTCCTGGGGGTCCGGGGAAAGAAGGCCACCACCGCAGTGATGGCGGCGCTCGATGCCGTCGAGATGGGTCCTCGCGCAGACCACCGGCCGGACGAGATGTCGGGTGGCGAGCAGCAACGGATTGCGATCGCTCGAGCCCTCGTTCATGAACCCGGCTATGTCCTGGCCGATGAGCCGACGGGTGAACTGGACTCGGCGACGGGAGCCTCGATACTGGGATTGTTCCGACGAATCGCGGACTCCGGGACAACCGTGGTGATAGCGACCCACGACCCGTCAGCTCTTGGATACGTCGATGAGGCCTACTTCGTCGAGTCCGGACGACTCCACAAACCCGCGCATGACGAGTTGAACCTCTGGCTCACTGAGGGCGTTGCCTTCGAGAAGGGCCGCTGAACACGGGCGTAGGAGCGACCGAGGTCTTCTACTCGCTCTTCGTGACGCAGAACTCGTTGCCTTCGGGATCAGCGCAGACGGTCCAGTGGAACCCGGCGATGTCGTGATCGTGGAGGCGTTCTCCACCGAGTTCTTCGACATGGGTTATCAATGCATCGGGGTCGGCGGTGCTGAGATCGAGATGGAGACGGTTCTTCGTCGCCTTCTTCTCTGAGACCTGCTGGAAGGCCAGCGCAGGCCCGCCTCGCGAGATGCGGGTCATCCACACGTACCCGGGGAAGCGGTTCTTCTCCTTGACTTCGAGAATCGCTCCCCAGAACGACACCATCGCATCGAGGTCGTTGCAGTCGAGCATGATCGACGCAACGCGCGCCACTGCCGGTCTAGCCATCGTCTCTCCCTTGGAAATCTCTGTGCATCCGGCTCGCTGTGGGGCCGGCCTGTCCCTGGTATTTCGATCCGAGTGACGCCGAGCCGTAGGGGTGCTCGGCCGCCGTGGTCATCTGGTAGAAGCTGATCTGGCCGATCTTCATCTCGGGATAGATGGCGATCGGAAGACTGGCGACGTTCGAAAGCTCAAGGGTCACCTGTCCGTTGAATCCGGGGTCGATGAAGCCCGCCGTCGAATGGATGAGGAGGCCGAGACGGCCGAGTGACGACTTGCCTTCGAGGCGGGCGACGACATCGTCTCCGAGGCGAATCGTCTCGAGCGTGGTGCCGAGGACGAACTCTCCCGGATGAAGGATGAACGGGTGGTCCGTGCTCGCTTCGACTTCGCTCGTCAGGTCGGGTTGCACGGCCTTCGGGTCGATCAGCGGGTACCGGTGGTTCTCGAAGACCCGGAAGAGGTAGTCACAACGAACGTCGACACTCGACGGCTGGACGAGGGCGCGGTCGAATGGATCGATGGAGACGCGACCGGCATCGATGGCTTCGATGATCGTTCGATCGGAGAAAATCATGTTCGGTGATGATAGTTGAGACGGACCCGCCACCGTCAGGTCGCGCACAAGGGTCGGTCGCGACACGCACTCCTGGTGGAGCAGAGCGGCACAGGGGCGGTTCACTCGCGTTCGAGTATCTCCAGCCACAGGATCTTTCCGTCAACCACCTCGGCCCGAACCCTCATCTGCTCCTCTCTTCCGACGATCTTGGACGTCAGCGTCCACGTGACCACGTCGCCGGCGACCTCGAATCCGGACGTCGAGGACCCTTCGAACCCCAGGGCGTCATCCGCCGGTGTGAGCATCTCCGCCATCACCGGACCGGGCACCGCGGCGTCGTCGGCGAACAGCGAGCACACGGCGGCAGCATCGCGGGCGTTCACCGCTGCTCCGAGCGCGTGGACGACATCGATCGGGTCGTCGGATTCCGGTGTGGGCCCCTCGCAGGTGGTCTCGAAGACCGCCGTGATCGGCACTCCCTCCAAAATCCCGTTGGACGTGAAACAGCGGGCAACGTGTACACCCGAGTTGAGTCTGATAGCGACGGCCCCGCTGCTGTCGGGTGCGATCCACGTGCTCAACGGCTGACCGTCGTGGATGTCGATGCCGTCGTCGGAGTCCCCCACAAGCAGACCGACCGGCACGGCTGATTCATTGACGAGATCGATTCTCACGACATCGCCCGCGACAACGGCTGCGGTGTCGGTGTCGAACGTGCACGCCGTGCCGTCGAAAACTCCGGCGATGGTCACAGCGGGCTCTCGCGTCCACGATGGGGCCGTCGTGTTGCCGCTTTCGATCTCAACGGAACCCGTGACGATCTCCTCTCTCGCCCGATCGAGGACCGCGAGGCTCTGTTCGGAGATGGCGCCGTCGCGCGAGTAGTCGACGCTGCGTGAAGCCAGACCCAACTCGTGCAGCCCCGGTTCTAGTTCTCCGTCGACGTAGGCCCTGATGGACTCCTCGACGGCCTTGTCCCAGCGTTTCCACATCGAGAGGAGGAACCGTTCGCTCTGATCCGGCGAGACCCCCCGCTGCTCACTGATCTCGGAGCCGATCACCCACAGTTCGCGAGCGAGTTCGTCCCTCAACTCCGCAGCAGCCGCGGAGATTCCGGCGCCGCCACCGACGTGTCCGGCGGAGTGGTGAATCACGTCGATCCCCGAGCGGTACATGTCCTCTGCCGTCTCCTTCGCAAGGTCATATGCGAGATAGGGGCTGTTCGGATCGAGGAACGGTCCCAGGTAGACGCTCTCTACCTCGATGTCCGGGGTCACCGAACGAGCACCCGCGGTGTAGGCGGCGCGTCGTGTCTCTGTGGTGTCCCGCTGGCGACCTCCGATGAAGCCGATCTTCCCTGTCTCGGATTCGAGGGCCGCGGCCATGCCCATCAGATAGGCGCCACCGTCGCGGACGAAGTGGAGGGCTGCCACGTTCTCCAGTCCCGGGTCCTGGTCGTCGAAGACGACGAACGTCGTAGCCGGGTACTCCAGGGCTAGTCCGTACACGAGGGTGCCATCGTCGAAGAGGCCGTCGACGATCAGATCGTATCCCGCATCGGCGAGATCGCGTATGTCTTCCTCGGGGTCAAGGAGTGGGGTCTCGAGCGCGCCGTCGCCGTTCACTCGTCGAGCAGCGTCGTTCCAACCTTGTTCCATGAGCTCCTGCACACCGCCCGTCGGATCGATGTCTTGAACGAGGGCGATCTTTGGACCCTCTGGTCTAGTGACGGCGAACAGGACGCCCCCCGCGACGGCCACGAGAGCAACGATGGCGGCGACCAATCCCCAGGTCCTCCACCGCGCGTTGCGTTGGAGCCGTTCCGTACGCCGCTTGCTCTCCTCGGCCGCCGACCGCTCAGCGACAAGCCTCTCCTCCCCGGCAGCGAGGAACTCCCTTTCCCGTTCCGTCAGCTTGATAGCGCTTGTCCCGGCCCAGGCCAGGGCTTCGTCGAGACGGCCGCCCGCGTACAGGTAGTCCTGGTCACGGCCGGCGTCGTTCCACACGTTCGCGGCGGCCGCCAGCGCCCGGCGGCAGACCAGATCCTCCCGGTTCTGTTCGATCCATTTCCGTAGGCGTTTCCACTCATGGAGCAAGGCTTCGTGGGCGACCTCGACGGTGGGGGCTCCGGTTACCGGATTCCGGTCGAGGGACAGGAGTCGCTGTCTGGCGAACCTCTCGATGACCTCCTCGATGGCGACGATGTCGATCCCGAGGGAGACGAGTTCTGATGCGGGTACACGACGGCGGCTCCATTCGTCGTGTTCGGTGATGGCGACGAGGCGCAGGAGGACCTGCTTGGCGACCATCTGTTGTTCCTCGTTGAATGTCTCAAGAAGGGCATCGGCACTCCGTGTGAGGGATCCCCGTACGCCGCCCATCTCTCGATAGACACCGGCGGTGAGCACGCCCCCGACCGAACGATCGAAGAGTTCGGTCAGGGTGTACTGGAACATGGGCAGGGCACCCGGCTGGCCGATGACGTCGGCAACGAGGTCGGCCAGGAGAGCCGGCTCGAGAGTCACGCCGCTCCGGAGCGCCGGTTCCAGGGCGGCCGCTTCAAGTTCGTCGGGTGCGAGGGACGCGACGTTGACGACACCCGCGCCCATTCGTGTGGCGAATGCCGCATGGTCGAGGGCGCGACGATAGAAGTCTGCACGCAGGGTCAAGACCACGACGACGCGCCCGTGAGGGTCATCGACGGCGCTCACGATTTGATCGAGGAAGCGTTGCCGAACCGCATCGTCGTCGACCAGGGTGAACAGCTCCTCGAACTGGTCGATGATGAGTAGAAGTCGCGATGAGTCCGTTGGCAGAACGCGCAGTGCCGCTCTCATCAGGCCGGAGCCGTCCTCAGCCCGAAGGGGCTCGGACAGGCTGTCCGGGGGATCGATCGTGGAGCGCAGGAGCGCCGCCTCCAACTCGATGAAGGGGTCGGAGCCGGGCACCATGGAGGCGATCGACCAGCGGTCCGATCCTGGGATGGCACCCTTACGAACCGCAGGTACCAGACCGGCTCGAACGATGCTCGATTTGCCCGAACCGCTCGGACCGACCAGCACGATCAGTCGATGATCGTCGGCCAGTCGACGCACCGTCTCCGCAACCACGCGGTCTCTCCCGAAGAAGACGGATGCATCCTCTTCGGAGAACGCTCGGAGACCGCGAAATGGGTTCGTGGTCCCCCCTACCACTGCCGCCGGTTGTCTCGGACGACGGACCTGGAGGCGCGTGTCGTGCAACAGGATCTGCTCTTCGAGACGGCGCAGCTCGGGGGAAGGGTCGATGCCAAGATCCTCACCAAGCGTTCTCCGGAACCGCTCGAACGTTCGGAGCGCGTCTGCGGAACGACCGGCCCGATAGAGAGCGAGCATCAGCAGACTTGTCGGTCGCTCGCTCAGCGGATTCGCTTCGTGGAGTCGTTCGAGTTCGCTGACCAATTCGCCTGCCTTGCCGCATCGAAGATCGGCTTCGAGGGCGTCCTCCATGGCCCCGGTTCGCAGGTTCTCGAGATGGGCGATTTCGCCGTGCGTGAAGTCGTCGTAGGCGAACTCCTGTAGCGGAGGACCGCGCCACTCCTCGAGAGCGTCGCGCAATGTGGTCGAGGCGGCCGCAGGATCACCCGGGAGGAGGGAGCGTCCCCGCGAGACCGCCCGTTCGAAACGTCCGGCATCGATCGCATCGGGGTCAACGTTGAGCACGTAGCCGTGATCGCGAGTGACCAACATCTCGGGGTTCCCACCCGCACTCTCGAGAGCGCCGCGGAGCCGCGATATGTAGACCCACAGGGCATTCTCCTTGCCGCCGGCATCGTCGCCCCAGAGGTCTTCGAGGATCCGATCCGTCGGCACGACATGGTTCGCATGCAACAAGAGGAGTACGAGGAGCGACTGCTGCTTGTGGGGTCCAATGTCGACCAATTCGCCGTCTCTGAGAACCTCGAAGGGTCCGAGAATGCGGAATTCCACGGTTGTACCTCCCGACGGTTCCAGGCTACGCGACATGATCCCTCCTTGGAGGTGTCGTCAGGCGACCACACCCACCTTTCACGCTCCTTAAGCGCGGGGAGAGATTGTCAAGCCCGGCCATAGGACGCCGTAGGGCCTCGCTCAGACGGTGTGGGCATGAGATCTATAGCCCGCATCCTCTGCCTGATCGTCGGATCGCTGCTCCTGTGCCAGGGACCTGGTGCGGCGACGAAGACCGCCTGGCCGATATCCGATTCTTCGACAACCCGGATTACCTACCCGATGCCGGCGAGGGACCGTGCCGTCATCTCTGAGGTGTCCCTCCAACGGGATCTCACGCCAACCGATCCGTCGACTGACCGGACGACTATCACCGGCGGGAGCGATGAGCAACGGGCGACCGTTACGTGGGCCCTTGGGCGATACGCTGATGCCGGACTCGACCTGCCCGTGCTCCACTTCGACCTGCATCCAGACGCATCGGGCTGTTCAGGAAACCGGGGGTATTTCAGCCCGAGTTCCACGCCTTGGATGGTCGCTATCTGTACTGATGAACGCTTCTTGGTTCTCCATGAACTCGGTCACGCATGGGCCGAGCACACGCTGAGCGATGCCGACCGGACAGCATTCGTTGAGTTCCGTGGGCTGGAATCGTGGAATGATCCGGAGACCTCATGGCGGGCGCGGGCAAGCGAGGATGCGGCCAATACGCTCGCATGGGGTCTTCTCGAAACCCCGATTCGACACATATCACCCACCGGGTCCCTGGCGGAGCGGAGCCAGGCATTCCGTCTTCTTACCGGCTTCGCGTCTCCGAGAATCTCACAATGACGCCACCGGCGATCTTCCAAGAGGGGCGTCGTAGTGCTCTGTGTGCCGGATCAGGCCACGGTCCGTGAATCGATGAACCGCAGCCAGTTGCGTAGCTCGACTTCTCGGATCTGCGGGTCGATGATGTCGTCGCCGATATCGAGCTCGTCCCGCAGTTCGGGGGATTCCGGGTTCGCCGCAAGTTCCATCATCTTGGCTGCATAGACCGCAACGGCCTCTTCGTCGGGGAAGATTCCTTCTTTTACCAGGGCTGCGCCTCTGGCCGCGATCAAGCGACCCATCTCGTGGAGGTTGTATTCGGGGTGATACTGCGTGCTCCAGAACGCGGCGTCCCCGTCCTCGATGACGGCGGCCTGGATGTGTGTGTGCGGGTTGGTGGCCAGCAGCGGTGTGCCGTCCGGTAGGCGTGTGACCTCGTCGAGATGCATGATGAAGCCGTCGAACTTCGTCGGCTTCCCTTTCAGCATCGGTGACAGTTGGCCTGCGTCGGTCAACTCGATGTTGCGAGCGATGCCCCACTCGCGACCAAGAGGGTTCACGGCGACACTGCCGCCGCCTACGAGTGACGCCAACTGAATCCCCCAACAGCTCCCCCAACTCGCGGCGCCTGACTGCATCAAGGCCCCGGCGAAGAAGACCTGCATCACAACACGCGGATCCTCCGTGTGATAGACGGTGAGGTCCGATCCAGTCCAGATGAAGCCATCGAAGTCCTCGATCGTCGTTCCGTCGGGCAGTGAGAAGTCCGGGTCGGCAACGTAGACGATCTCTGTGGTGGCATTCGGGGCCTCTCTTCGCAGGAAGTCCTTGAACATGTCATGGGGGTGGCCCACGTCGGATCGGTCGAAATTGTCGCGACTGGCCGCCGGGTAGCAGTTGACGATGCAGAACCGGTGCGGGGCCAGGGTCGTGGGGGAAGACGTCATCGTGCTCCTCGCTGAGGGAAGTCGGTGATGAGACCGGTGATGCCGATCTCGACGAGCCGAGAGATGGTTTCGTGATCGTTGACAGTGTAGGGATTGAGCTTCATCCCCAGGTCCAACTGCGCCTGGATCTGTTCGATCGAGAGGCGCGTGATTCGAGGATTGAACGTATCGAAGAATGCGTCGCTGAAGTCGATGGGGTCCTCAGGGAAGAGACCCAGGATGGCCTGAACCTCGAAGGCGGGCCTGCGTTGTTTCAGCGTCTTCAACCATCCATGTTGCGCAGACGAGAACAGGAGATGATCAGGTCCGATCCCCACGTCTTCTGCGAGTGTGAGGACTGCTCCCACCACGTCGAAGGATTCTTTGGGCTCGGGTTGATCTTTGAGTTCGAGGTTGACGAACCAGTCGAGTTTGAGGGTCAACTCGAAGGCCTCCCGAAGTGTGGGGACCTTCGTGCCCTGGTATGTCTCGAGATCTTCAGCGTCGACGGCACCGGCAGCGATCTGCCCGAATGGATCGTCGCGCTCGAACCACGATCCGGCATCGAGCGATCGGATCTCGTCCAGGCCGTACGTGGAGAAGGCTGCCGGGACACGGTCGGGGAACTTGTCGGCGACGTCGGTCGTCCGCATCATCGCATCGTCGTGCATCAAGACCAGTTGGTCGTCGGCGGTGACGGCGACGTCGGTCTCCCACATGTCGGCACCCATTGCGTGTGCCTTCCGGGCCGCAACGAGCGTGTTCTCCGGTGCGAGGCTCCGAGCGCCCCGGTGAGCGATGATGGTGGCCATGAGACAGTATCGGCGTTGCCGAACCCCTATGAAGAAGTGACGTCGCGGTGACCGGGGCATGGTGGGGATAGCCTCGACACGCTGCGCAGGTCAGTCCTGAAGCTCCGGCATCCAGTTGAGGAGCTCTTCTGAGTAGCTGAAGTAGTTGAACCCTTCGATGCCGCCGTCGATCTGGATGAGTGACCAGACCACGTTCCAGCAGAGACTCACGGGGACGAGCGCATCGAGGTCACGCCGAGCTTCGGTCGTGGCCGATCCAAAGTACGCCTTGAGCAGGAGATCGCGGCCTTCGTCGTCGAGTGTGTATCCGATGGCTGCGAGGTCGTACATTGGATCGTTCATGCCCGCGTACTCCCAGTCGATGAGCCACAGCGATCCGTTGTCGAGGAAGTTGAGGTGGTAGGGGTCGTTGTGGCAGAGCACCATGTCGTGCTCGGATGGTCGGGGCCGAACGGCCTTCGACGCGATGACGAGTTTGAGTAGTGGCTTGAGACGGGAAGGCAAGTGTGTGCCCTTCGATGTGAGCAGGGTCATCCAGCGTTCGATGTCGGCATATGGGTCGAAGACGCCGTCAACACGTTCGAGATCATGCAGGTCGCGTAGCTTCGCAGCGAGGCGCGGCACCATTGCGGGTGAGGTGAATTCGTCGATGCTGAGCGCATGGGCATCGGCGAGGAATCTCGTTGCGGCGTGGCCATGGGGTAGGACGAACGCTGCGACGTGCGGTGTGATCCCCGCACCCTCGACGACGTCGATCACTTGCTTCTCCCTGACCCGGTCGACCCCGAGGAGCGGCCCGTTGGCTCCGGCGATTCGAATCACGAACTGGACACCGGCAGCGCCGACGACGTAGTTTCGGTTGGAGAGACCACCGTCCAGAGGCGTCACCTGAAGGTCTGCTGCTTGGGCGAGTTCGGGTACGCGAGCGACGACATATCGGAGGATCGCGTCGTCGCCGGTTGGTGCCATATCGCTCGACTGTACTCCCGACGGTCGGGGATTCTCCAGGGTTGGGAATCAGCGAAGACGTTATGGAGCGGGTGAGGAGAATCGAACTCCCGTATTCAGCTTGGGAAGCTGATGTTCTGCCATTGAACTACACCCGCAGACGAGGCGATTGTAGCGCTGAGGTTCCTCCTGCGGTCAGAACGAGAGCAAGCCCCACGTCGTCATGATGAGGCCGACGCCGATGAGCCAGTAAGCACGGGATGGCCTGAATTCCCCATCTTCGCCCTTCGGCTTGTTGCCCTTGCGGTGCTGCCACACGGCGAAGCCATTCCCCGC
>JAOZMA010000208.1:0-626 GCA_029934555.1 Acidimicrobiia bacterium
AGCTCTGCTCAACAATCCCACTCGCACCCACAACCGATGATTGGGTAGCCAGATCATCAGCCCCGGCGTAGCGGATCGCCTCCGAAACCGTGAACCGAGTAGCGAGATCATCAGCCCCGGCATAACGGATCGCCTCCGAAACCGTGAACCGAGTAGCGAGATCATCAACCCCCGCATAACTCTGCGCGGGCACCGCCGAACGCGTAGCGAGATCATCAACCCCCGCATGACTCTGCGCGGGCACCGCCGTACTGGTGGCAAGATCGTCAACTCCGGCGTAACTCTGCGCCGCTGGCTGGGCTACCGGCTCGGCGACGGGCGACTCGGTCCTGTTGACGTAGGCAAACGCTGCGATCGCCAGTGCAGCTGCGATGATGATTCCGACCGCTATCTCCCACCGTTGGGGCGTAGAGAGACCGGTGGAGCCTCCGTACGACGTCTGCTGTGTATCGATGTATTGGCTCACGTCCTGCTCCTTCCGTTTCGGGTGGTGGATTCCGGACGCTTCTCGCCCGGTCCGTCCCAACCTTCCCCCCGATCCTGGAGCAGGTGTCTCAATGGAATGTCAATAGCGCTCAACGGGAAATCAGGAACACGCGCACCACGCTCATGGCTCCCAACATGCC
>JAOZMA010000208.1:636-4441 GCA_029934555.1 Acidimicrobiia bacterium
CAGATCGTCACACCTGGCAGCCATCGCCTGTCTCACCTCAGATGAAGATGCTCGTTGCCAGGGACGCACCCGTCGTCTACTGTCCGTATCGGGATACGACGATGTAGCGGGCGCGACGGATGCGCTCAGAAGTGGGGAGTCAATGGGGAATCTGGGAACGTCAGTCGCGTTCGGGCCGTGTTCGGTCAGGGGCAACGCACCGTGGACGACACACGGGATACAGAAGATTGCGCGGCGTTGCTCGTGATGCGATGGACACGTATCACCCTTTTCGTGGCACTCCTCGCAGTCGTCGGTGCAGCCTGCGGAACTGACGCTACGCCACGCGAAGACGCCCCCGGAATCAATGCGGCGGCATCAGACACGAACGAAGACTCATCCACCCCGGCCTCGACGTCAGTCCCAGCATCGTCAACGACTACATCATCACCGACCGCTGCGGAGACCGCCGACGAAACGGCGACAGAGGACCCGCAAGCCGAAAGCCCGCCTTCCGAAGATCCGCCAGCCGACGAAACGGCAGCAGACGACCCGCCACCGGACGACCCGCCGGCGGACACGCAGGCTCCTGCTCTCAGCGATGTGATCGTGGAACCGGGCGAGATCTTCGGTGGTATGTGTTCCACAGAGGCATCGGTCTATGCCTCTGTGAAGAACGAAACCGGCGTGGAAGCTTCGCTGACGTACGCCTACCTACCTACCTCGGCGTACGGAGGATTCACCGGCACCATCCCGGTCTCCGTGGAAGGCGGCAGCGGTGGTATCCAACTCATCGGCCACGTCAAGAACCTCCCCGACCCCTACCCAACGTCGGGAGCCGTCCAGCCGGCAACGGTCGCATTCCGATGGACCGTGACGGACGCCGCAGGCAACACAAGCGAGGCAACTGTCTCGGCTGCGATCGGCGAATGCGAGGTGGTCGACACGCAGGCACCGATTCTCAGCGAAGTGATCGTGGACCCCGGCGAGATTTTCGGCGGAACATGCGCCACCCAAGCTTCGGTCTACGCCTTTGTAAAGAATGAGACCAACGTGAACGCGAACCTGACGTACACGTACACACCGCTTGCGACATACCACGGGTACGAAGGCGTCATCCCGGTGACCATGGAGGCTGGCAGCAACGGCATCCAACTCATCGGTCACGTCAAGGACCTCCCCGACCCCTACCGGGGCTTAGCGACCGACGTACCCGTAATAATCGAGTTCCGATGGAGTGTGCAGGATGTCATCGGAAACTTCAGCGATACGACCGTCACCGCCGACTTGGGGCAGTGCCCTTGAGCGGGCCACTTCCGGAGAACTGATAGCCGCTGAGTCCACCGGTAGCAGGTGAGGATCAGAGCGGCTCTAACCGGCTGCATCCCCTCCCAGGGCTCAAGTCTTCCGACTGTCGATCGACGCTTAGCGACAAGGGCCGAAAGGTCCTGACAGCCGGTGGCCAAAGGCGGATAATGGAGGGGTGACAACTTCATCCAACCCCGCGCCATCCCCCGCCATCGACGTGGCCGGGGTCCGATTCGCCTATGACGACACCGTGGCCGTCGACGACGTCTCGTTCTCCGTGCCGTCAGGAGAGATCCTCGGCTTCCTCGGTCCCAACGGTGCCGGGAAGTCGACCACGATCAAGATGCTCACAGGTCAGCTCAATCCCGATGCCGGCACCATTGAGATCCTCGGCATGAACATGCCCGGGCAACGCGAGACGATTCAGGCCCGACTCGGCGTGTGCTTCGAGGAGAAGAACCTCTATCTCTCGATGACCGGCGGGGAGAATCTGGTCTTCTTTGCCAAGCTGTTCGGTATCCGCGACTTCACGCCAGAGCCGCTGATGGAGCGGGTCGGACTGTCGGCACGGCTCGATGATCGGGTCTCCGAGTACTCGAAGGGCATGCGACAACGCCTCATGATGGCGCGAGCCCTCATCAACACGCCGGACGTTCTACTGCTCGACGAGCCCACCAATGGGCTCGATCCGGTATCGGCGATCGGTATCCGTGATCTCATCCGCGGCGAAGCGGATCGTGGGGCGGCCGTGGTGTTGACAACGCACGACATGCACGAGGCCGACACCCTCAGCGACCGCGTGGCGTTCATCAACCAGGGCACGATCCTCACCATCGATACGCCTGACAATCTGAAGCTCGCCCACGGGCAACGATCGGTGCGAATTCGCACCCGCGACGGAGATGGAGTCGACGAACTCGTGATTCCGCTCGACGGGGCCGGGGCTGGGGACCGTATCAAGGACGCGGTCTCGGCCGAAGGTTTGATGACGATCCACACCGAAGAGGCGACGCTCGAGGACATCTTCGTCGAGTACGCCGGGAGGGGCCTGGCAGGATGACCGGTTCCCGCATCGCGGCGATCATCGGCAAGGACCTCCGGGAGTTCTCCCGGAATCGGTTCTTCGTGTTCATAACGCTGCTGGTGCTCGTCGCGTACGTGGCCGTGTTCTGGTTCCTGCCCGACAGTGTCGACGAGACGGTGCGCATCGGCGTCTCGAACACAGTTCTCAACACGGACGTCGGCGGTGTCACAGAGAGCGGCACCGCAGGCTTCGCCCTTGAGATCTACGCCTCGGAGGAAGAGCTTCAGACCGCCGTCGAAGAGGGCCGGGACGGCATCGTCGCCGGTATCGCCTTCCCACCGGACTTCCTCGCGTCGACAGCCGCCGGAGAGACGCCGACCGTCCGCCTCCTGATTCCGGCGGGGCTCCCTCCCGAGATCCAACTGCTCCTCGAGGGCGCAGTGAGCGAGATCGCGTTCGGTATCGCAGGGGTCGCTCCCCCCGTCGACCCGATCACTAAGGCGGTCGTCCTCGGAACCGATCGAGCGGGGAACCAGATATCTCTGCGGGAACAGATGCTGCCGATGATCCTCATCATGGTGCTGATGGTCGAGACATTCGCCCTGTCATCGTTGATCGCGGTCGAGGTCCAACAACGGACGGTCGTGGCCATACTCGCCACGCCGGTCCGGATAGTGGACTTCCTTGCCGCCAAAGGGATCTTCGGCGTCGGACTGGCATTGTCGGAGGTCGTCCTCCTCGGCCTTCTCATCGGTGCGTTCGCCGTCAACGCCCCGGCCGTCTTCGTGATCCTGCTCCTCGGAGCAGTGCTGGTAACTGGATTCGGCATGATCGCGGGCTCGTACGGGCGCGACTTCATGGGGACGCTGCTCGTATCGATGCTGTTCATGATCCCGTTGATGATCCCCGCCTTCGGCGCACTCTTCCCCGGCTCATCCCCGACCTGGGTGAAGGTGCTCCCCACGTATGGACTCGTGGAAGCGCTCATCGACGTTACGGCGGACGGTGAGAGCTGGAGCCAGATCGCTCCGTCCCTCCTCCTCCTGGCTGCATGGGGCCTGGCAGCGTTCGCTGCAGGTGCGTTCATCCTGAAACGAAGGGTGGCCACCCTATGAACGTCCACCGTGCCTGGGACGTGTGCGCTAGAGAGCTCAAGCTCTCGCCCCGATCACCGCTCGTGTTCTTCGCGATAGCGATGCCGCTTCTCATCACGTTCCTGGTCTCCTCCGTGTTCGGCTCGCTCTTCGATGTCAGCCCTGAGCTTGCGATCGTCGACCTGGGAGACTCGGTGGTCACCGCGGCGGCGGTCGAACTCGAGGGCATCGAAACAACCGTCATCACTGATGCCTCGACGCTGCGCCAGCGCGTGGAGGAGCACGACTTCGACGCCGGTATCGTGCTTCCGGCCGGCTTCGACGCAGATGTTGCAGCGGGAGGACACCCCGATCTCGAGTTCTACGTCTCCGGTGAGAGCCTCGCTTCGACCCGGATCAT
>JAOZMA010000209.1:0-735 GCA_029934555.1 Acidimicrobiia bacterium
GGCGAGATCATCGTCCCCGACCTCGTCGGGATGACCCAGGACGAAGCCACGAAGGCTGCCGAAGACGCTGGCCTGACGATCAAGTTCGTCGAGGACGCCGACGACCCGGACCCCGACGGCATCATCGTCTCCCAGGATCCGGCAGCGGGCGCCACGGCCGAAGCGGGCAGCGAAGTCGTTGCCCAACTGGCCCCGAAACTCGAGGAGGCGTGGGTGATCCTCACGCTCAGCCCCGAGAGGGTCCTGACCGCCTCAGGCATCAACTTCCAACCCGGATCAACGGTCGATCTCCTCGTCCTTGAGACAGACAAGGACGCCAAGGCGACGGTTCAAGACAGTGGTTCGTGGGCCGCAACAGCCGACCTCTCGGACGTCGAGAACGAGGCGGAGCTTCTCCTGGTCACCGGCACGGCTGCCGACGGGAGCGCATATGAGTCCACGTTCAAGATCCCGGCAGCGGGTGAGACAACGGATGTACCGACCGAGGCTGTCCCTGTTGAAGAAGAGAGTAGCGGTATCCCGGTGTGGGTCTGGATCATTCTCGGCCTGCTGGTGATCGGAATCATCGCGCTCGGCATCAAGATGTTCGGCGGTGGTGACACGACCGACGATGGCACGACGCCTCCACCGGCCGCACCCCCCGCAACCGGTGGTGACACACCGCCGGCCGCAGGTGGTGACACCCCGGCGACGGACACGCCGCCGACGACCGACTCGAACTGAGCCGACTCCGGC
>JAOZMA010000209.1:745-2614 GCA_029934555.1 Acidimicrobiia bacterium
TCGACGGAAGCGGGGCCTTCGGGCCCCGCTTCCGCGTCCACGTCGACTAGCGGTTCCCGGCCGGACCGTCCCGACGGAGCAAGGAACTTCCGGCCCTATCCGGTACCCGAAATGGGATGGACGATGCATTGTCTGAACCGGCATCGTGGGTCACAACGGAGGCTCTCATGAAGTACCGCGTCGAGCGGAGTCCCGACGGCGAATGGATCATGGCGGACGTGTGGAAGCGAGGCGCCGGTCTTTTGACCGATGCCCTGTTCAACAAGGGGACCGCATTCACCCAGGAGGAGCGGCAACTGTTCGACCTCGACGGGATGCTCCCCCATCAGGTGACCGACCGGGAACATCAAGTCAGGCGCGCTTGGGAGCATCTCCAGGCAAAGGGCGACGATCCGCTGGAGAAGTACGTTTGCATGGCCTCACTCCAGGGTCGCAACGAGACGCTGTACTTCCAGGTCCTTTCCGAGCACATCGAAGAGCTGACGCCGATCGTGTACACGCCGACGGTCGGTGAAGCAGCGACCTGCTTCAGCCACGCTTTCCGTCGGGGCCGCGGGCTGTGGATCACACCGGATCATCGGGGAAGGATCTACGACATCCTCGGGCATGTTCGCAACGAGGACGTTCGGCTGATCGTCGTCACCGACAACGAGCGGATACTCGGTCTCGGTGACCAGGGTGTCGGCGGAATGGTGATCCCGATCGGCAAGCTCGCTCTCTACACCCTCGGCGCCGGGATCCATCCGGCGTACACGCTGCCGATCAGCCTCGACGTGGGGACCGACAACCCGGATCTCCTCGAAGACGACCTTTACGCCGGTTGGCAGGAGCCTCGCCTTCGTGGTGAGCCGTACTACGAGCTGGTGGATGAGTTCGTTGACGCAGTCCGGCGACGCTTCCCCGAAGCGATTCTGCAATGGGAGGACTTCCTGAAGGCGAACGCGTTCACCCTCCTTGATCGGTATCGATCGGTGTTGCCATCGTTCAACGACGACATCCAGGGAACGGGCGCCGCCATCGTCGCCGGCATCATCGCTGCCTGCAACAGAACGGGGACCAAGCTGACCGACCAGCGGTTCTTGATGGTCGGAGCGGGGGCCGCCGGGGTAGGAATCTCGCGTCATTTCCGGCACGCGCTCGTTGCTGCCGGGATGTCGGAAGAGGATCTCCCCAACCACGTGGCTGTGTACGACACGATCGGTCTGATCAGCATGGCCACCGATGGTCTTGAACCGCACCAGCACGAGGTGGCGTGGCCCTCGGAACTCGCCGAGGCCCGGGGCTTGGCCGGTGAGGAGTCGATCGACCTGATCCACGTCATCGAGACATACCAACCCACGATCATCGCCGGAGCCACGGGTGCACCAGGGCTGTTCACCGAAGAAGTGATCCGGACGATGGCCAGGTATGTCGAACGCCCGGTCGTGATGGCCCTCTCGAACCCGACGAGCAAATGTGAAGTCGTACCCAGAGACGTGATCGAGTGGACCGATGGTCGCGCGATCGTGGCAACCGGAAGCCCGTTCGACCCGGTGGAGTATGAGGGACAAACACACACGGTCTCTCAAGCGAACAACATCTACATCTTCCCCGGAGTCGGTATGGGTGCACTCATATCCAAGGCGCGAGAAGTGACGGATTCGATGTTCGTCGCCGCGTCAGATGCTCTTGCTGCACGGACCATCGCAGCGAACGCCGACGACAACAGCCTCTACCCGCCGCTTCGCAATCTGCGAATCATCACTCGCGACATCGCAGGAGCGGTGGCCCGGGAGGCAAGGGATGCAGGCGTAGGCCGTGACCTGACCGATGAACAGATAGAGCAGGAACTCGATCACGAGATCTGGAACTTCGACTACCCGACCCTGA
>JAOZMA010000209.1:2714-4426 GCA_029934555.1 Acidimicrobiia bacterium
GCTGGCCACACGCGGACACGCAGCATTTCTCGCTGCGTCTCTGCTGGTCGGAATCCTTGTCGGGTTCGGGGCGGCGCTGCTCGTCTGGACGCTGGAGTTCGTCTCCCGCAGCGTCGGCGAAGCCGATGCACTCCTGGGGTTTGGGAAGTGGATCTTCCTGATCTCGATCCCTATCGGCCTCCTGGCAGCCTGGCTGTTGAATCGGTGGGTTGGCCCCGGCGTTTCGGGAGGTGGTGTAGCCGAGACCATGGTCGCCGTGAACCTCGAAGCGGGATACGTCCCGACAAAACTTGCACCATCGAAGATCGTGGCTACCGCTGCCACTCTGGGAACGGGCGGTTCAGGTGGACGAGAGGGACCCATCGTTCTCATCGGTGGCGCCCTCGGGTCATCGCTCGCGCGATACACCGGATTCGGCCTCGATCAAGTCAAGAGCCTCGTCGCCGCCGGCGCGGGTGCCGGCATCGGGGCCAGCTTCAACGCCCCGATCGCAGGAATGATGTTCGCTCTCGAGGTCATCCTCAGCTCGTTCGCTATCCGCCACGTCAGCGCAATCGTTGTGACGTCCGTATCGGCCGCCGTGACGACCCATGCCCTGGTGGGAGAGGAACGGTTCCTTCGCTCCCCCGCCTATGAGCTAAAAGACCCGTGGCAGCTGATCCTTTACATCATCCTCGCTCTGCTCGCCGTGCTGTTCGGCACCTTCTTCCTCCGGGTCCTCGACCGCATCAGTATCACGAAGTTCGTATCTGCGATACCGGGGTGGGTCGTCCCCCTCCTGATGGGTGTGTCCGTCGCCCTCATCGGGGTGATCTATCCAGAGACGCTCGGCACCGGCCAGGCGTTCCTCACCAATCTGTTGTCACTGAGCGATCACGGTGAGTACATCTGGTGGTCACTATTCATCATTGCGGCGCTCAAGGCGGTCACGGCAGCCCTCACCCGCAAGGGCGGGGGCTCGGCGGGAACGTTCATGCCTGCGCTTGTCATCGGTGGCGCGGTCGGCGCCGGCTTTGCAATCCTCATCGATCCAATCTGGACCCACTCCGAGATTCAACCAGGGGCATTCGCCCTCGTCGGGATGGCCGCAGCCCTTGCGGCGACCGCTCGAGCGCCCCTCACGGCGGTCATTCTCGTGTTCGAGCTGACCGGTAGCTACGGATTGGTTCTCCCACTGATGCTGGCGTCTGCCCTCGCGACATTCATCAGTGAACAGTTCCATCCAGAGTCCGCGTACACGATGTCCTTGGCTCATAAGGGAATCCGTCTCCCGGAGACCGAAGACATCGACCTGCTCGACACAGTGCTCGTGAGCGACGTCATGGCTCAGGTCGACGAGACGGCCACGCCGAACATGACGCTCGCAGAACTCGACGAGCGTCTCGACAAGACTCGCCACCACGGCATGCCGGTTGTCGACAACGGTGAACTCGTCGGCATCATCACCGTGTCCGACGTCGAACGCGCCGCCTCCCACGACGGGCCCCGGACGGTTGGCGACGAGATGACCGTCACACCCGTCACGATCACACCGGATCTGCCCGTATCGGCCGCCCTCGCACGGATGGCATCGATGGGGCTCGGGCGTATCCCCGTGGTTGCCGACGATGACCGCCGGCATCTCGTCGGTATGTTCCGTCGCGAGTCGGTCGTCAAGGCCTATCACCACGCCCTCGGCACATCCACGGGTCGGAACCTCTACCGCGATCGCA
>JAOZMA010000210.1 GCA_029934555.1 Acidimicrobiia bacterium
ACTCTTTCCAGGCATGGCACCGTACGTCGCTTCCAAGCACGGCGTGAACGGACTGACGAAGAACGCCGCATTGGAGTACGCCACCGCAGGAATCCGGGTCAACGCGCTGTGCCCGGGGGTCGTCAGGACCCCGATGGTCGACGAACTCATCGCCTCGGCGCCCGGTTTCGAGGAACAGATCCTCGCGACAACACCCATGGGGCGACTCGCAGAGCCCTCAGAGATGGCCGAAGTCGTCGTCTGGCTCTGCTCGGACGCGGCGTCCTACGTCACCGGACACATGCTCGTCGCCGACGGAGGCATGGTCGCTCAGTAGACGACACTGGGGACTCGACGCACTGTCGGCCATCCTCACGAATCGTCGGCAGTGCAGGTGTGGCGCGCTCACGATCGGCCTCGACCATCCTCCCGGAGCGATTTCAACGCTGCGTCGGCGTGCGTCTCCATGTTGAACTCACTGCCGATGACATCGACGATCCGCCGGTCGGTGCCGATGATGAACGTCTTTCGCCTGTTCGACAGTGGTCCAGGTCGCTTCACACCGAGCATCTTCGCGATAGTGCGATCGGGATCCGAGAGGATCGGGTAGTCGAGTCCGTGCTGCGTTGCGAACTCGGCCTGTCTCGAGACGTCGTCGGCGCTGATACCGACCCGTTGGGCGCCGACCTGGGCGAACTCGGCCGCGAGGTCGCGAAAGTGGCACGACTCTTTGGTACATCCCGGTGTGAACGCTTTCGGGTAGAAGAACAGCACAACCGGACCGTCGGAGAGCAGGCCGGAGAGCCGAACGGGGGTGCCGGTCTGGTCCGCGGCCGTGAAGTCCGGCGCTTGATCAGCTGGTTTCATCATGTTCCTGCTCTCGTGGACTGGTTGCTGCGATGGGGAGTATGAACGGCACGGGGCGAACGTCGCTAGAAGGCGTAGTCGCCGAAGCGTCCGATGGCGACGAACAGTGCAAGACCACCGAGGACCGCGTTGACCAGCAAGCTGGGCATGTACTCTTTCCGGCGGACGTGCACTATCGCGGCTCCGATCATGATGACGACGAGGCCCGCTGCAGCAAGAGCGGCGAGATTCGGCAACACACCAACAGCCGGTGGCAATACCAGCCCGATGGCGGCCACGATCTCGATGGCTCCTATGGCTTTGATCGAGTTCGGCGAGAAGTCCTCCGCGTACTCCATGCCGCTTTCGATGAGGTCTGTGTGGGGCTTCATGATCTTCATGGCGCCCGATGCGAGGAACGCGAGCGCAAGCACGATCTGCACGGCCCAGAGTGCGATGTTCATAGCTGATGTCCTCCGACTCCTCGGGTGCGGTCGTTCGTTGTGTCGTCCTGTTCGGTCGTTCGTGCCATGGCGTGGGTCTCCCTTGTGATGGTGAGTGTTCAGTTGAACTGGATGGATCTTTTCGACATGCCGAACCAGAACCCGTCGATCGCGCTGTGGTTGTCGGCGATGGTGTCGGCTGCTGCTCCCATCGCGACGAACAGCGGGGCGAAGTGCTCGGTGCGGGGATGCGCGATCGATGCGGCAGGTGCTTGGCGTTCGAAGTCGATGAGCGCGTCGACGTCACCTGTTTCAAGCGTCCGGTTGAGCCAGTCGTCGAACTCGGACGACCAGCTGGGTGGTGGCGCGGAGGGTGGGAGTCGCGGGTCGAACTCGTGGATGTTGTGCGTTGCGAAGCCGCTGCCGAGGATCAACACTCCCTCGTCACGCAGCGGCGCCAACATCTGTCCAAGCTTGAACAGTTCGGCCGGGTCCAGGGTCGGCATCGAGATCTGCAGGACCGGGACATCGGCGTCGGGATACATCTCTGCGAGCGGAACGTATGCGCCGTGGTCGAGTCCCCGACTCGGATCCTGATGGAGTGTCTGTCCCGGCCTGGCCAGGAGTTTGGCGACCTTCTCAACCAATAGAGGAGCTCCGGGCGCCGGGTAGGTGACCTGGTAGTACTTGGGAGCGAACCCGTAGAAGTCGTAGTAGAGCGGTACCGTTTCGGTCGCGCCGACCATCAGGGGTGCCGATTCCCAATGGGCCGAAACGACCAGGATCGAACTGGGCGTGGGGAGATCTGCGCTCCATTTGGCGAGTTCCTTGGTCCAGACCGGATCGTCCGCGAGCCAGGGTGCCCCATGGCTGAGGAACACGCTCGGTGTCCGTTCGACGGTTGGGGCGGTGGGTGTGTGGTCGTTGATCGCTTGCCTGCTTTCGTGGCCGTGATCTCAGGGAGCGGGCGGTTCAGTAGCCCCGCTCCCTGAGATCATGGGTGGCTCAACCAGCGAGGGTCGCTTCGGTGTCGATGAAGAGCTTGATCTTCTTTCCCACCAGGACACCGCCGGTCTCGAGCGCCATGTTCCAGGTGAGACCCCAGTCCTCGCGATCGAGTTCGGTGGTGGCGCTGAACGCCACCCTCGCGTTCCCGAACGGGTCGACGAGGCCGCCGTTGAACTCGAAGTCCAGAGCGACGGGCCGGGTGACGTCTTTGACGGTGAGTTCACCGTTGAGCCGGTACCCGTCGCCCGTGACCTCAACGCCGGAGCTCTTGAATACGATCTCCGGATGCGTCTCGACGTCGAAGAACTCGGGTGAACGCAGGTGGTTGTCGCGGTCCTCGGTTCCGGATTCGACACTCGCCGCGTCGATCTTGACCTCGACCGTCGACTGCGTCGGATCGTCGGCGACGTCGATCGTTCCGGTTGCCATCGGGAACGCGCCGCGTACCTTCGAGATCATCATGTGCCGGACTTCGAACGTGATTGTCGTGTGAGTGGGGTCGAGATTCCACGTTCCCGCGACAGGGACCTCGCGCCCATCAACCGTCCTCGTAGCTGATACTGGTGTTTCTGTCGTCATGTCTGGTTTCCTTTCATGGTGTTGGTCGCTTCGACCAACATGGATTGCCGTGCGAACTGGTTCATCATCCGTTCGCCTCGCCAAAATGGAAGCCGAAATAGGTCGGCTCCCCAATCTTCCTCTTGCGGAGTCCCGAGGTCGCACCCACCGCCCGGTACTGCCACCCGTACTTGTCCCGGAACGCCGATTCGAGGCGCTTCGGGTCCTCACCGTTGACTGCCGCACCCACCATCGGGACCGGGCCGCCGGTCGTGCGGCCTCGGGCATCAGATGGAGCGATCTCGGCCCGCCCGTTCGCCCGCAGCCGCTTCGCTTTCCCTGTCTGATCCCCGGTGTGGACGTACAGGACGCCGTCGACGACGACGTGCCACACCGCGGTGTGCACCGGGTCGCCGCTGCGGCGGAAAGTCGTCAGCCGAACGTATCGCTCGCCGACGAACTGCTCGATCGTTGCTGAGACATCCATCACAACAACACTCCCGTGATCGTCAACCTGAGATCGTTACCGACCATCGTCTCCACTCCTTCTACTTAGGTATGTTCTGTAATCTTACATGGATATAGTAACTATCTAACAAATCGTAACCACACCTCGATGATTCCGCTACCCTGGAGACCGACCGAAGACTGAGGACCGGTGACCATGACAGCGCGAAGCAGCGAATTTCCCCACAACCCCTACTGCCCGTACTTCCAGCAGGCGGTCGAACTGATCGGCCGACGGTGGACGGCCAGTATCCTGCGCGCCCTGTTCGCCGGGAACGAACGCTTCACCGACATCGCAAAGACCGTCCCCGGCCTCTCCCACCGGCTCCTCACCGAACGCCTCGAAGAGCTCCGCGAAGCGGGACTGGTCACCATCGAACCCGGCATCAAACACGGCACCTACCGGCTCACCGAACGCGGCGCCGATCTGCGCCGCGTCTTCGCCGAACTCGAAGACTGGAACGCCCGCTGGTACGAAGCCGACCAGCAGAACCTCGAACCATCAGCCACATGACCGAAGGCGCACTGCCACCAAGGCCAGGATCCCGGCCCCGCACGCACAAGATCCCGCCCACACTCAACTCGACGCCGAACCGATCCCCAACCTGATCGCCGAACTCGCGTCCCACTGCTTCGCCCTCCCCCACGTCGACGAGGCTCCCGTGAGCATCTCGGTCCCGGGCGCCCGGGTCCTCGTCGCCACCCCCGATGCACCCTTCGACCCCGCCGGGATACCGGTCAAAGTGGTCAGCGAGCGGCTCGGACGCGGAAACCCGGCGTTCACGATCGACACCTACCAACACGTACTCCCAGGCATGCAGTCCGAAGCGGCCCGGATGTTCGAAAGCCTGATCGTCCCGGAGGGTTCTACCGGCTGAGGCCGGTAGAACCCCCGGTAGCCGAGACAAGACAGGCAACCGCGCTACGCGGAAAACCCTCGGGATATGTGGGTGTCCCAAGGGTTCTCTTCGTAGCGGGGGCGGGATTTGAACCTGCGACCTTCGGGTTATGAGCCTGGTTCTCTGATCCGTGCTGAT
>JAOZMA010000211.1:0-120 GCA_029934555.1 Acidimicrobiia bacterium
TCCCCCTCAGGGGGAGGTGCCGAGCCCAGCGAGGCGGAGGGGGTCAAAGCTGCCCCCTGTCCCCTGTCCCCCGTCCCCTGTCCCCTGTCACCGGTACCCAACCACCCCCACCCCCCCGCC
>JAOZMA010000211.1:130-4374 GCA_029934555.1 Acidimicrobiia bacterium
GGGGGGGGGGCCCCACAGCGGCCCCCCGCCCTCCGCCACCTGTCCCCCGTCCCCCGTCCCCTGGCCCCCGTCCCCCGTCCCCCGTCCCCTCCCCCGACATACCGTCCCCCTGCGAAGCGGGGGGACGCGAGGAGCTTGCGACGAGCAGGGGGGCTCCCTCCTCTCCCTCCCCCTCATGGAGCAGTGACGAATGCTCTTGCTCTTCTTCCCCCTCAGGGGGAGGTGCCGAGCCCAGCGAGGCGGAGGGAGTCAAAGCTGCCCCCCGCCCCCTGTCCCCCGTCACCTGTCCCCTGTCACCTGTCCCCTCCCTCCCCATCCCCACCTCGGTCCCGTAGACGATCGGGAGACCGATCTCGCGTGCAGCCACATGAACCTTCGCTGCGCCTCGGAACCCGTCGTGGTCGGTGACGGCGAGGGCGGTGTAGCCGAGTTCGGCGGCACGGGCGACAAGATCGAGAGGGTGGGAGGCCCCGTTGAGGAAGCTGTAGTTCGTGTGTGCGTGAAGCTCTGCGTATCGTGTCACAACAACATCGTAATCGAACATATGTTCGATGTTCTCAGAGCGACGGGAATGCGCCAGAATCAACGTGATGGATGAAGAACTCACTCCGGAAGAGATCGCGCAGCTCCGGCGTCGCCGCTTCGTTCGCGCCGCGATCGTGATCGCGATCGTCGTGGCCATGGTGGCGACGCTCCTGTTCCCCATAATCGTCCGCATCGTTCGGACGCCTCCCGAACCTGAAACGGTGATAGCCATGCGGGCGGAGCCTCCATGTCGTACAATGGAATCATGAAAGAGTTCTCCGTCACTCTCGCGAACCAGCCGGGCCAACTCGCCACCCTCGCGCGGCGTCTCTCGACCGCCGGTATCCACATCGAGTCCCTTGCGGCAATCGGATCAGATGGAGAGAGCCTCCTCCGGCTCATGACCGACAACTCGGATGCGACCCGACGGGTCCTGAGAGAAGCGGGTCTCCACTTCGAGGAACGTCCGGTACTCGACACCTTCCTGCCGGACGAGCCGGGAGCACTTGCCGAAGTCGCTCAGCGTCTCGCCGACGCCGGTGTCAACATCGACTCGATCTACCTCCTCCACTCGAACGCGGAGGGGCTGCATTTCGCCGTCACGGTCGACGATCCTCAGGCTGCTCGCGCCAACCTGACCTGATCGGGCGCTTCATCGAACGATCGTCGGAGTCTGTCCACTAGGCATCTCCCACCGGTTTCGTCGTTCGTCTCAGCTGGTGGTTACGCCATGTCGACGGCGCTGATAGCCCACGCCACACCGTCTTGCGGGTCCTCGACGGCAAGGTGCAAAGCCCATCCCCCGACGGCATCCCCCGGGTCCCACAGCACCCATCGCAGCTCCGCTGCCTCCTCGAGTTCCAACGGGTCTTCCGGTATGTCTTCGAATCCGAGGAGCGTCGCCAGGACCCACCAGGCCAGGGACCGACCGGTCGGTGTCCCGCGCCGACTTCCGTATGCCCCACCGCTTGATCCTGTCCATGCCATCACCGACAGAGCCTCTCCGAGAGTCACCTCGGCGATTCGAGCCCGGTGCGGTCCGATCGCTCGTATCGCAGCAAGGGCGTCCCCTTCAACCTGGAGCGCATCAGCATGGCCGCTGGACTCATCCCACCACGGTCGAACGAGCGCGAGCAGCGCATCGGCGGGTCCGTCGTCATCGACCCGTCTCCCCGCTTCGGGAAGATCGGCCCACTCGAGCGGCACGCGGCCACCCTCAGGAAAATCGGCCCCGTCGTCGCGATAGACGGCCACCGGATAGATCGGCTCCCACGGTTGGAGCACAGGAGGGATCTCAATGATGTACGGATCGATCGAGTCGGGATCGACCGTGTCTCCGCGGATGGCCCGCTCGTGGCCGATCATCGCGCGGAGCGTCGGAATAGACACCAGAGGCTCCATCTCGCACCAACTGTGCCGCGACGCTGCTACCTCCCACAAGGGTCCCGGTCCGTAGCGCCCCTTACCGTCTCCAAGCACCGCCGCCGCCCGGTCGGCCGGCCCATCCAGAGCCAGTCGATACTCGGCGTACTCGGCGGGGCCCCACACCTGCTTGCCTCGTTCGACCGCCTCGCGGCAGCGGTCGCGCATCTCCTCGATGCCTTCCCAGTCGCGGTTCGTGACCAAACCATCGACGAACCGGACGAGGCCATCGAGATCGCTCGACTCGATCAGGGTGGTGAGTGCATCGGTGTTCACGGATGAGACGTTAGGCGATGGAACGACGCCGGGTAATCCACAACCCGATGGAGTGACAGAACCCGCGGCGCGTGTAACGTCGCGATTGGCTCCTCACACGGGGGACGAATCGGATGGAAAAGGCGGACAGACGAGCGAAGCGACCGCGGCGAGTGACCGGGTGGACAGCGTTCGGAGTGACGGTCGTCCTGGGGGTGCTGCTTGCGTTTTCGTTCTTGTCGTTCGCCGGCCCACTTGCGTGGCCGGTCATCCTCATCATCGGCGGCATCGTGATCTGGGCTCGGCCGCCGGCCCGCGCCTGGCTCGGTCTCATCGCCGGCATCGGGACGTTTCTGCTCTTCGTCGGCATCATCCACCTGAACGACACGCCGTGCACAGCGATCGGCATGATCTCCCACGGTCCGGGTGACGGCCCGTACAGCTGCGGCGGGCTCGATTCCAAGCCCTGGCTCATCGTCGGCTCTGTTGTGTTCGTTGCAGGCATTGGCCTGTTCGCCGCCGCCCGACGACGTGTTACAAGTGGTTGATGCGCACCGAGCAGCCCTAACCTCCCCTTTCCTCCTCTGGAAAGGTCCTCGTGGGTATTCGCTGCGCCATCGTCGGTCTCCCCAACGTCGGTAAGTCGACGTTGTTCAACGCGCTCACCCGAGGCGAGATCCAGGCGGAGAACTATCCGTTCTGCACCATCGAGCCGAACGTCGGCGTCGCATTGGTTCCCGACAAACGGCTCGCCGTCATCGCAGACATCGTCGACCCGGACGAGATCGTTCCAACGGTCATGGAGTTCGTTGACGTCGCCGGACTCGTTGAAGGCGCTTCCCAGGGCGAAGGGCTTGGCAACCAGTTCCTCCATCACATCCGCGAAACCGATGCGATCGCCCAGGTCGTGCGATGCTTCGACGACCCCAACGTCGTCCACGTCGCAGGAGAGATCAATCCAGTTTCGGATCTCGAGACGATCGACACGGAACTCGCGCTCGCCGACCTCGACGGTGTCGAACGTGCGATCGACAAAGCGGAGCGCAAGGCGAGAGCCGGCGAGAAAGACGCCGTCGCCAAGCTCGCCGTCTACGAACGGGTTCAGGCTCATCTCTCAGAGGGTCGCCCGGTTCGGTCGATGGAGTTCTCTGATGTCGAACGTCCGATCGTTCGAGACCTGTTCCTCCTGACGGCGAAGCCAGCGATGTACATCGCGAACGTCTCCGAGGATGGTCTCGGAGGCAACCCGTACGTCGACGCTGTTAGAGAATACGCGGCCCATGAGGGAGCCGATGTCGTCGTGATCTCCGGCAATCTTGAGGCCGAGCTTGCTCTGCTCGAAGACGAGGATCGGTCTGAGATGCTCGCCGAGTACGGACTCAAGGAACCTGGCCTCAGCAAAGTGATCCGAGCGGCCTACCACCTTCTCGGCCTCCGAACGTTCTTCACGGCAGGCCCGAAAGAGGCGAGGGCGTGGACGGTCAAGCAGGGAGCAACCGCTCCGAACGCAGCAGGCGAGATCCACACGGACTTCGAGAAGGGCTTCATTCGAGCCGAGGTAGTGTCGTACAGCGAGTTCGCTGAACACGGCGGAGAGCTCGGAGCCAAAGAAGCCGGGAAGTGGCGCCTCGAAGGCCGCGACTACGTCGTCCAGGAGGGCGACGTGATCTTCTTCCGCTTCAACGTCTAGCGCAGGAACGCACAGTTGGAGAAGGACCCCCTGTGTACCAAGGGTTCTCTGCGTTAGGGGCAACGGAATCGGCCAATTGTTGCCCATTTGTTGCCTTGACCATCGCCGGCTCCAATCGGGCGGATTCGAAGGTCTTCACGTCGTCCTCGAGGTCGGGCGACCGTTCGCCCAGCCGGTTATGGACTGCTCTCTTGGCTAGCTCGCCCTTCGTGTGAGATGCGGTTTCCAGGTTCCGTTGAGGACGTGGGGCCGGGGTTGCAGACGCTGAAGTGCCACTCGTCTGGTTGCGTCCATCTCCGAAACGGTCAACTCTCAACTTGAATAGTGAGCCCGGCTACGCGTGCAAGCTGTG
>JAOZMA010000212.1 GCA_029934555.1 Acidimicrobiia bacterium
CGCTGGCGCTCCTCCGCGTCCCCCCGTCCTTCGGCCGAGGGGACAGGACAGGAACGCACCTTGAGACAGTCCGTCCGCCTATCCGTTGATCCTCGTCATACGTACGTATTACGTTCCCAAGCCCCGCCCACACTCCAAGAGCGTTCTCTACCCGCTCGGTTCCCTGCCGACGACGACCTTGATCGTGGCTCCGGTCGTCACGGGTGTACGCGCCGCCGGCTCGGTTCTGATTACGATGCCCCAGAGGTGGGGCTCGGTCACGGTGACATGTTCGACTACCCATCCGAGCTCTATGCCTGTGTCTTCGGTGAACGCTTGAAGGGTTGGAGTGACCTCGCTCAGTGGCAGACCGACGAGATCGGGTGCGCCGACTTCTTTCGGGACACCGGATGACACGATGACGGTCACCGTCGTCCCCTGCTGAACCGCTGTCCCGGCCCGCGGGGCGATGGCCAGGATCCGCCCTTCTGGCAAGGAGGAAGGCGTCGTGACCCGGTCGAGGCGGAGCCCTTCCCCGTAGACCGCATCGGCCATCTCCTCGTAGTCCATCTCGCTGAGATCGGGCACCACCGTTCTTGGAACAACCCGGTACACGCCGGCACCGGCCGGTTCGGGAGCGAAGTTCGTGACCGGCAGATCGCGAGTCGCGTACTCCATGAACTGAGCCCAGACCGGAGCGGCGACCGTGCCGCCGAAGGCACGTTTCACCGACTGTTCCGTTCCCTCCACGTCGTTCCAGATCGTGAACCTCTCCATGGGCAGTGGGCGGTCCGCGTACCCGACCCAGACCGTTGTCGTGAGTTGGGGAATGAAGCCGGCAAACCACACGTCGGTGTGGTCGGTTGCGGTCCCGGTCTTCCCCGCTTGCGGGCGACCGATGTCGGCGCGCCGGCCGGTGCCTTGTGAGACGACCTTCTCGAGTGTGCTCACGACGACGGCTCCGATCGAGCGAGCGAGGACACGCTCCGGCTGAACTTCGTGCTCGTAGATCACTGTGCCGGCCGCGTCGGTGATGCGATCGATGAGGTACGGCTCGACACGATTCCCGTAGTTGGCAAGTGTCGAGTACGCAGATGCCATCTCCAACGGACTCACCGAAGCGGCTCCGAGTGTGATCGCATGGAAGGGCTTGAGATACTGAGACGTGATCCCGAGCTCTCTTGCCGTTTCGACGACCACGGCCGGTCCGATCGCATCGATGAGCCGTGCGTAGACCGTGTTCGTTGAGTTGTAGGTCGCTGCTTCGAGCGATTGCAGTTCGTGGGCTGCATTGCCCCCCGCGTTCTCGACCGTCCAGGTGTCGCCGTCGGCGGAACACGGGTAGCCGCAGTCGATCACGGCGGGGCTCGACCGATCCCAAAGAGAAGCGAGTGTCACAGGTCGACCTTCGAGGTCACCGTTCTCGAGCGCCGCGGTGAGCGTGAACGGCTTGAACGCCGATCCGGCGTTGCGGGCGCTCCCCGTGGCGAGATCGTATGGGCGTTCACCGGCTTCGAGATCGTCGCCGTAGGTGATCCCTGAGGCGATCACCCGTATCGCACCGGTCGCGTTCTCAACGGTGGCGATCGCACCGGTCGGCCCGTTGTACTCAGGTCGGAACCACGCCCGCAGGATCCGATTCGCCTCGGTCTGGAGGTCGTAGTCGATGGTGATGTCGATCTGAAGACCGCCGCCGCCCGAGCACGTCGTGTCGGCGGCAGGACAGCCGAAGAGCGCCCGCTTGCGTTCTTCGTATGAGTCCCCGAGCCCGTATCCGTCGGAATCGAGCAGCTGTTGACGAACGGCGAGCATCACCTGAGGATCCAACTCCTCACGCACCGAGTGAGCGACGATCCCGAGCGGAGCGTTCTTCGCTGCTGTGGCCTCCTCGACGGTCACCATCCCGTTGTCGACCATCCGGTCGATGGTCTGATTCCGTACGGCTATCGAGTTCTGAGGATTCTGCCGGGGGTGATAGAAGGTTGGATTCCTGATCGGCGTCACGAGCGTTGCAGCCTCTGCAAGCGTCAGATCGTCAAGATCCTTCGCGAAGTACTCCTGAGCGGCCGCCTGAACGCCGTACGCGTTCGAGCCGAAGAACACCGAGTTCGCGTAGAACTCGAGGACCTGATCCTTCGTGTACAGACGTTCGATCTCGGCGGCGACCTGGGCCTCGCAGATCTTGCGTTCGAGCGTTCGGTCGGCGGTGAGATAGTTCTGCTTCACAACCTGCTGGGTGATCGTCGACGCTCCGGTCTCGCCTCCGGCGATCGCAGCCCGCACGATGGCCTTGAAGTCGACGCCCTCGTGTTCGTAGAAGCTCTTGTCCTCGGCTGAGAGGAGAGCTTCGAGAACCAGATCCGGGATGTCGTCGAGCGGGATCGGCTGGCTATTGCGTTCCGACAGCTTCCCCAATTCGACGCCGTCTTTGGTGGTCACGCTCGAGAGACTGGAGACGTCGGGAAACGAGAGATCCATCGCCGTTACGTCGCAGAAGTACTGATCCTCGAGATCTTCCACGGTCCCGAGCGCCGCGTTGGCACTGAGAAAACCGAACAAACCCAGCCAACCCGCCCCGACCACGGTCAGGACCGCGAGAAGGATGAGCCCCGGCAGGCGCCGACGCCGCCGGTCGCTCCGGTGGGCTTCGTGGATATTCGGATCCATCGTGTAACACACGCCTCGGCTTGCGATCGAGTTCCCGCAAGTAGCATCGAACTCGCGAAAAGCATAGGAACAGACCCCCGATAGAACCGGGACCCCAAAGATATGAGCGATTCAGATCGAACAGAGTACGACTCCGACGACATGAGGGATTGGGATCCCGGGATGGAGCTCGGAACGGCCGGGAGCTATCCGTACACGCGCGGTCCGTATGCGTCGATGTACACAGGGCGCCTTTGGACGATGCGTCAGTACGCCGGGTTCGGGGATGCGAAGTCGACGAATGGGCGGTTCAGGAGACTCCTCGACGCAGGGCAGACGGGGCTGTCGGTAGCGTTCGATCTGCCCACACAGATGGGTCTCGACTCCGACGACGACATGGCTGCGGGGGAGGTCGGCAAGGTCGGAGTCGCGATCGACTCGATCAGCGACATGCGCACGCTCTTCGATGGGATCCCACTCGGCGATGTCACCACGTCGATGACGATCAATTCGACGGCACCGATTCTTCTGCTGTTGTATGAACTCGTAGCGGAAGAGCAGGGTGTGCCGGCCGACCGTGTGCGAGGAACGGTCCAGAACGACATCCTGAAGGAGTACATCGCCCGCGGCACATACATCTATCCGGTTGCGCCGTCGATGCGGCTGGTCACCGACGTGTTCTCGTACTGCGCATCGGAGCTGCCGAATTGGAACACGATCTCGATCAGCGGCTACCACATTCGGGAGGCTGGATCGACCGCAGCGCAGGAGATAGCGTTCACGATCGCGAACGGCCTTGCCTACGTGGAGGCAGCGCAGCGAGCAGGCCTCGATGTCGACGTCTTCGCTCCGCGCCTTTCGTTCTTCTGGAACTCCCACAACGACCTCTTCGAGGAAGCGGCCAAGTTCCGGGCCGCCCGACGCATGTGGGCACGTCTCATGAAGGACCGGGTCGGCGCAACCTCGCCGTCGTCGTGGAAAATGCGTTTCCACACGCAGACCGCCGGATCCACGCTGACCGCACAGCAGCCTCTCAACAACGTGGTCCGAACTGCTTACCAGGCGCTCGCTGCGGTCCTCGGAGGTACCCAGTCGCTCCACACGAATTCGTATGACGAGGCGCTGGGTCTCCCGACTGAAGAAGCAGTGATGATCGCGCTCAGGACACAGCAGATCCTCGGCTACGAGTCGGGTGTCGCTTCGGTGGTCGATCCGCTGGCCGGCTCGTACTTCATCGAGTCCATGACCGATCGACTCGAAGCTGAAGCCATGGGGCTCATCTCCAGGATCGACGATCTCGGTGGCGCGGTTGCAGGAATCGAATCCGGCTTCCAACAACGTGAGATCGAGAACGCCGCATACGACCATGCTCGGGCGGTCGGATCCGGCGACACCGTGATCGTGGGTGTCAATCGGTTCGAGATCGATGAGACCGGAGACCATGAGGTGCTCCGGGTAGATCCCCGGATCGAGTCCGAACAAGTCGAACGACTACAACGAATGCGAGAAACCCGTGACGCGGTTGCCGTTGAGGCCGCTCTCGACGAAGTCCGCATGACCGCCGCGGGAGACGAGAACCTGCTCCCACCGATGAGGGAAGCCCTGAAACTGGGAGGAACGGTAGGCGAGGTGTCGGGTGCGCTCGTAGAAGTATTCGGCAGGTACCAAGCAAGGGTTTGAGCTTTGAGCTGTGAGCTGTGAGCGAGAAGAGGGAGCCTTCACCGACTACCGACTACCGACTAC
>JAOZMA010000213.1 GCA_029934555.1 Acidimicrobiia bacterium
GCGTGCGGTCACCCGGTCTGCCGCAGATCCCGCCGCTGGAAGAGGACGAGAGCGATCGCAACCAGGATCACGGTGAGTCCGGTGAGGACCGCTCCGTGGACCCAATCCATACCGTTCATCAGTGGATCGCTACTCAAGTAGTAGTAGAACGGCGAGACCTTGGCCCAGCCGACCAGGGCGTCGTTGAACGGGAGGAGCGCATTGAGCACATACAGGATGAGCGCGACTCCGACGGTCGTGTACACAGCCACGCTGACTCGACCTGTGGCGGCGCTCAACGCGAGAGCGAGCGCTCCGAAGACCAGGCCGACGAGCGTCGCCAACAGAGACGTGGCGGCGATGTTGCCCATACTCATGCCGAGTCCGCCGATCAGGGATCCGATGGCGACCCCTGCGAACGTTGCGAACCCCACAGCGAACGCGTAGAGCACCATCGCGAAGGTCTTCTGATAGATCACAGTCGATCGCTTGATTGGATTGGCGAGGAGCAGACCCATCGTCCGGTGTTCTTCCTCTCCTGCCAATGCGCGGGAACCGATCACAACCGTGACGACCATGACGGCGATCGGAGCCATCATGCCGAAGGTTTCGATCTGGTACCAGCCCTCGGGCGTGCTCATGTCGCCGCCCCCGAACAAGGCCAGAAGAACATCTGGGAAGTCGTCCATCATCGCGAGCATGGCATCGTCGAGGAGTCCGTACATCGGTCCGATCAAGATGCCCATCATGAAGAACATGAGGGCAGCGGTGATGAACAACAGTCCCTGGTGTTCCGAAGCAGTCTTGACCCAGATCCGGGAGACGCGGGCGGAGCCGGCGAGTTGATCGACGATCTTGTGTGTCAAGGGATTGCCTCGGAGGCGGTCCACCAAGGTGACTCCGACCGTCTGGCTCTTCAGATCGCGGCGGTTGACGCCTACCAAGGCGACGATGGCGAAGACCACGATCCCGGCGAACAAGACGGCGAGATGGCCCCAGTCGATGCCGTTGGTCACTGGCTTGCTGCCGTTGAAGTAGTACCAGGGGAACGCCTTGGTGACGTTCTCCCATCCATCAATGATCGGGAACAGTCCTGCCCCGACGAACGAGATGAACATGACCCCTGCGGCTACGCCTGATGCCATACCGGGGCTACCGGTCCAGGCACCGATCGCCATTGCGAGGAAGCCAAAGAAGATGGAGATGACGCACATGTGGAGCACGAGTGCACCCACGTGCATACCGCCGGTCTCGACGCTGAGAATCGCGGCAGACGCCACCCCTGCACCCCACAAGGCCAGGGAGCCGAGGCCGAGGAGAAGCACAAGGGAAGCGGCTTTGGAGACGAGCACGTTGGTACGGCTCTTGGGGTTGCCGAGCAACAGACCCATCGTTCCCTTGCGCTCCTCGCCGGCGATGGATGAGGAACCCATCGAAAGGGCCAGCGCCGCCATCGTCAACGTGCCGTAAGAACCATAGATGGCGCCGTAGGCGAGACTGCCGACATCGGCGTTTGCCGGAATATCCATGAGCGTCCGGAATACCTCGGGCAGGCTGGTGTAGACGCTGAGGTCGATGTCGCGATACACGGACATCCCGAAGAAGAGCATGGCGGCGAGCGCGGCGACACCGATCGCCACCCCCTTCCACCGGTCGCGCGTTGTCTTGGTGAAGACGTTGGCCAGCATCAGGCCGGCACCTCCTCGTCTTCGTCGTGGTAGTAGGTGAGGAAGATCTCTTCGAGGTCGGCCTCCTGGGTGGAGATGTCCAGCAGCGTGTACTGCTCGCTGACAACCTTGAGCAGAGTCTCCATCTGGCCGGTGAACGAGAGCGTGACGTGATGGTTCTGCACCGCAACGTCGCGGACACCGGGGAGGGGTTCGAAGGCAGTCCCGTCAACCGGCCCGTCGAAGATGAGATCGACCTTGCGGAGGCCTTTTGACCGGAGGCTGGCGACGGCTTCGAGGGCGATGAGTTTGCCGTGGCGGATGATTCCGACCCGGTCGGCAACGCGCTGCACTTCGGACAGGGTGTGGCTGGAGAGGAACACGGTGCTGCCGTTGGCGGTGACTTCCCTCATCAGCGCCTGAAACTCCCGTTGCACGAGAGGGTCGAGGCCGGAGCTCGGCTCGTCCATGATCAACACCTCGGGCTTGTTCATGAACGCCTGGATCAGGCCGACCTTCTGACGATTTCCGGATGAGAGGTCGCCTACCTTCTTGGAGAGGTCCGCGTCGAGGCGATCGGCGAGATCGTCGACATACGACCAGTCGACCCCGCCCCGCAGGTTGGAGAAGTAGGTGATCGTATCCCGTCCCGTGAGGTTGGGATACAACGCAAGGTCCCCCGGTACGTAACCGATGTAGTTCCGGATCTCGACCGAGTCCGAGTGAGAGTCCAGACCGACGATCGATGCCTTCCCTGAGGTCGGGCGGATCTCGTCGAGGATCGTCCGGATCATGGTGGTCTTGCCGGAACCGTTTGGTCCGAGGAAGCCGAAGATCTCGCCGCGTTCGACGGACAGATCGAGATCGACGAGGGCCTTCACGTCGCCGTAGTGCTTGGTGAGCTCTTCTGTGCGGATGGCGACTTGATCGGTCATGTTGCTCCCTCATTGTCGGTGAACGCCGCCCGTGCTCGGGCTGCGAAGGTCTCTTCGAGGATTCCTTCGCCGTAGATCTCGTAGACAGGGGCGATGTATGCGGCTGCAGCCGGATCCGTGAGGATCCCCGGATCGGTCAGATCGGTCCCGAGGAGTCGCCGGAGATGTTGGTGGAGCGCCAGTGCCCCCAGGCTCCACACCGTGAGCACGACTGCCCGGCCTCTCGGATCGTCAGAAGGCTTCAGCAGCCCCGACTCGACACCCTGCTGGATGTAGCCCTCGGCGTCGTCGACGAGGTCGTCGACGAGCTTTGCCACCGCAGGCGAATCGTCGGCCAGTACCTGGGCGAGGTAGCCCATCAATGGTCCGTTGGGGGCGTCGCGGAGTGCAGCGAGGACATCGAGCGTCGGGCCGCCGGTCATCGTCCGCTCCTTGAACTCCCGGATGGCGTTTGCCACGTACTGGTCACACGCAGATCGCAGGCCTTCCATCGAACCGAAGTGGTGGATCACGAGACCGGGGGAGACGCCAGCGGCGCCCGCAACCTTGCGGGCAGTGGTTCCGTTGATCCCGTACTCCGCGATGGAGGCGATGGCCGCGTCGCGGATCCGGGCTTTGGTTGTTCGATCGTCGACGGTTTCTCGAGGGATCTGGTTCTCAGGAATTGAACGCATGTTCAATAATCTATACATATGTTCAGCCCTTGTCTAGAGGCAATAGACCTGCGCTCCTCATGCTGCATACTGTGGGAGCGATTCGGCAACGAAGAGGAGAAGACGCGTGGATGCCAATCCTGTCATCGAGATGTTGGGGAGACGACTGCGCCTCGCCGTGATCGGTGGTGGTCCCGGGAGTTTCATCGGGTCGATGCACCGAACCGCTGCTCGTATCGACGACCGATACGATCTCGTTGCCGGCGTTTTGTCCTCGGATCCGGAGCGTTCCATCGCAGCGGCCATGGCGATCGGGATCGATCCCGATCGGGCGTATCGAGATGCCTTCGAACTGCTCGACGCTGAGGCAGAACGCAGTGACGGCGCCGACGTCGTGGCAATCATGACACCGAACGACAGCCACTACGCCTACGCCATGGAGGCGTTAGGGCGCGGGTTCGACGTGATCATCGACAAGCCCATCACCAACACACTCGAAGAGGCGTTGGAAGTGCTGGCACGGGTGAACGAGACCGGCCTCGTGCTTGCTCTGACGCACAACTACACGGGCTACCCCATGGTGCGTCAGGCACGGGCCATGGTCCAGGAGGGGCAACTCGGCGAGATCCGACTCGTTCAGGTGGAGTATGTCCAGGGAGGCAAGGCCGACGAGAACGACCCTGACCCCGATGGACCGGTGCCGTGGCGATACGACCCGGTGAAGGGCGGTCCATCCCTCGTCATGGGTGACATCGGTACCCATGCCCACAACCTCGTTCGTTTCGTCACCGGACTCGAAGTTGCCGAAGTGGCCGCCGAGGTCGGGCACATCGTGCCGAACCGGTTGATCGACGACTACGCCGGAGCGATGCTGCGATTCGACAACGGTGCCAGGGGCAGCTTCTGGGTCACACAGGCTGCGGCCGGAGTCGAGAACTGTCTCCGCATCAGAGTCTCCGGCACCCGGGGGAGCATCGAGTGGGAGCAGGAGGCGCCGACCAGGCTGATCTTCAAACCACTTGATGGCCCCGCGCAGATCCGAACCCCGAACGGACCCGGGACGCTCCCCCTCTCGGCACGAGCGACCCGCATCGTGGCAGGGCACCCGGAGGG